>JALWSJ010000413.1 GCA_026993705.1 Flavobacteriales bacterium | reverse complement strand
ATCTAAGGTAGTAAATTTAGTACTTCATTTTTTAACTTCTTTCCTTAGTTACGAAAAACTTGATGAGGAAAACTTTATTCTAAAAATAATTATTTTTAATGTATCTTCGTTCGCTGAATAGTTACAAGTTTATGAAAAAAAACATAAAAGGAGTATGTAATGATATTGACTTGATAATTGCTGGCAAAGCCAAACAAGTCGATTATAAACGTTCTTATTTACACTTGTGTGAGTCGTTGTATAGTGGCTTGTCTGAGAACGATGTTTCATTGATTTGCGAGACAACTTTAAAAATAGCAACAACTAAAAATAGAATATTAAGGTATTTAGAGAAAGACTTTTGGGACTTTATTTACAAAATTCCTTTTCAGATTCATCTTGTTATTTTTGAAGAAGATGATGAAAGTGAAAATCATAAATTACTACCTAACGTTGATTATGAAAATGAGAACAAGAGAATATTATCAAAATTATTAGGTCTTGTTCAAGATGTTATGGAATTAAAGGACGATGGGAGCAAGGGTAGTGAAATGAGAAGGGTAGGAGCTCTAAATCTGCTAATTGAGATGTATAACTATTTTGATATTCCGATGGCTTTTGATATTTTTATAAATTCAATAACAAGTAATAATAAATCAGAGCAATATACTGCTCTAACTGGTATAAAAAATCATTTTGCTCTTGATGAGGATACAATTGATGATGATTTAGTAACGATTTTAAATCAAATAAAAGATAAAATAGATGATAGATCTGTTGCTTCAGCGTGTTTACAAATTCAGATTAATGCGGGTATTATAGATGAGTTAACCGCAGTCATAGAAATGGATGATTGGAAAGACAAACACCGTGATTAATAAAAATTTACATCAACAAAAAAAGCAACTGAATTTCAGTTGCTTTTTTTGTTTTGTAGTTTTTTTTCAATGAGAATTACATTGAATCTATAGCTTTGTTTAGTGTTTCACTTGGGCGCATAGCTTTACTTGCTAATTCATCATTAGGGAAATAGTAACCTCCCATGTCAACAGGCTTTCCTTGTACTTCATTTAATTCTTTAACTATCGTTTCTTCGTTTTCTTCTAGAGTTTTGGCAAGTGGTGTAAAGACAGCTTTAAGTTCAGCGTCTTTATCTTGTTTAGCCAGAGCCTCAGCCCAATATTTAGCTAAATAGAAATGACTACCTCTATTGTCTAATTCACCAACCTTTCGCGATGGTGATTTCCCATTTTGCAAAACGTTGACTGTTGCATCATCTAAGCTTTTGCTTAATATAATAGCTTTATTGTTTTTGTCTTTTTCTCCGGCAAATTCCAAAGAAACGGCAAGAGCTAAAAATTCACCTAAAGAATCCCAACGAAGGTGATTTTCCGATAAGAATTGTTGAACATGCTTAGGTGCTGAACCTCCTGCTCCGGTTTCAAACAAGCCTCCGCCACTCATTAACGGGACAATAGAAAGCATTTTAGCACTGGTTCCCAATTCTAAAATGGGGAATAAATCGGTTAAGTAATCTCTTAAAACATTCCCCGTTACAGAAATCGTATCCAAACCATCTTTTACACGCAATAGAGAAAAGAGTGTAGCTTCCTCCGATGTCATGATTTGGATATCTAGTCCTTTAGTATCATGTTGTGGTAAATATTTTTCAACTTTTTTGATTAATTCCGCATCGTGTGCTCTATTTTTATCTAACCAAAAGATGGTAGGTTGTTTGGTAGAGCGAGCTCTGTTTACCGCCAATTTAATCCAATCTTGGATAGGTAAATCTTTAGCTTGGCACATTCTCCAGATATCACCTTCCTCAACTTCGTGTTCCATTAAAACATTTCCGTCTTTATCGATTACTTTTACTGTTCCTTCTGCTTGAATTTCAAACGTTTTATCATGCGAACCGTATTCTTCGGCTTTTTGAGCCATCAGACCAACGTTAGAAACAGATCCCATTGTACGAGGGTCGAATGCTCCGTGTTCTTTGCAGAAATCGATAGTTGTAGAATATACACCTGCATAACTACTGTCAGGAATGATAGCTTTTGTGTCTTGTTGTTTTCCTTCCGCATTCCACATTTGTCCGGACGTACGAATCATTGCAGGCATAGAAGCGTCCACAATGACGTCACTAGGAACGTGCAGGTTGGTAATTCCTTTTTCTGAATTAACCATTGCAATAGCAGGTCCTTTTTTATAGCAATCTTGAATATCGGCTTCAATTTCAGCTTTTTTGTCAGCTGGAAGTTCTTCTATTTTAGATAATAAATTTGCTAGTCCATTTCTAACATCAACTCCTAAATCCTTTAGTGTTTCTCCGTGTTTATCAAATACTTCTTTAAAAAATATCTCTACTGCATGACCAAACATTATCGGGTCAGATATTTTCATCATTGTTGCTTTAAGATGAATAGAGAAAAGTACTCCTTTTTCTTTAGCATCTTTTTTTTGTTCTGCTAAGAAACTTCGTAAAGCTTTTTTACTCATAAAAGTACCATCGATGACTTCCCCATCCAGTAAACTAAGTTTTTCTTTCAGTGTAATGACTTCACCGTCTTTGGTTTCAAGTACAATTTTGATGTCTGTTGCCTTATCAACGGTAACTGATTTTTCATTATCGTAAAAATCGTGTTTCCCCATGGTTGCAACATGCGTTTTAGAATCTTTTGACCATGGCCCCATTGAATGAGGGTGCTGTCTTGCGTATTCTTTAACAGGTCTTGGTGCTCTACGATCAGAGTTTCCTTCTCTTAAAACGGGATTTACAGCACTTCCTTTCAATTTATTATAGCGAGCTCGGATTTCTTTTTCTTCCTCTGTCTGCGGTTCTTCAGGGTAGTCCGGTATTTTATATCCTTTGGCTTGAATTTCTTTTATAGCCGCTTTTAATTGAGGAACGGAAGCACTAATATTCGGAAGTTTAATAATATTAGCCTCAGGTTTTTGAACTAGTTCAGCCAACAGAGCAAGATCATCGCTAATACGTTGTTCTTTGGTGATATAATCAGGAAAAGCAGCAATGATTCTACCTGCTATAGAGATGTCTTTTGTTTCCATATCTATGCCTGCATGTTTGGTAAAGGCTTTTATAATTGGTAATAGAGATTGTGTTGCTAAAGCCGGTGCTTCATCGGTTTTAGTATAAATGATTTTTGTTGACATAGCTTTTATTTTGTATAAAAATTTAGTTGCACGAATGTACGGTTTTTTAATAAAATCTCTTTCATGATTAGGGATTTTATATAAAAATTTCGCACAAAAAAAACCGATTGATAACTCAATCGGTTTTTTATTACTTTAGTTTTCACTTTTTAGTGATGTCCACAAGAAGATTTTTTTGCTCCGTGCGTACACCCTGCTTTTTTATCTCCTTCTTTATGCGTACATGCAGATTTTTTATCTCCTTCTTTATGAGAACAAGATGCTTTTTTATCTTTAGAACAACAAGCTTTCTTTTCTCCTTTTGTACATGACTTTGTACAAGATTTTTCACCTTTTGCACATTTACCGTCGCAGTCTTTTTTACCACATTTATCGCAATCTCCATCCGTAGATACAGTTGTTGTGTGTGTGTTACTAAAATCTGTAGTTGCAGCTGTTACGCTAAACGCTAAAGCTAAAATTACTCCGAATGCTAATAAGAACTTTTTCATAGTATTTTATTTTAATTAAATAATGATTGAGTTACAAATATAAGACAAAAAAGGTGTTATTCCTTGTGAAGTTTGTTAATTTTTTAAAAAAATTGGTTTTCTTATTATCTAAGAAGACTCTATTCTGTTTTCTTTGCACCCATTCCGTTCGCGTTAGGGACTATTAAGCGACTGTGAAAAACAGTTGAGTTTTTGAGCTAACGTAAAAATATTGGCAGTTTTATAATCGATTGATTATCAATATTATATTTTTACGTTAGTTGGAATCCCTAACACGGGCAAAATAGACGATATAAAGAGTTTTTTGATTCCTTATACTTCTTCATAAAAATTTTCCATAGCTGGGGCTATGCAAAATTTTTATTCATCGTCTAAGAAACCAAAAATTCACTTTCTATCCGCCAATTTCACTCGCGTTAGGGATAGAAGTGGCATCCTTTTGCCCTCCCTCCTTTTGGAGGGCAAAAGATATAACGGATAGCCCGACCCTTTTCGGCAAAAGACACGCTGAGCGAGAGCGAAATGTGTCTTTTGCCGAAAAGGGGAACGCCCAAATCATTAAAACTGCACTTTATAACTTAAGTTCGGAAAGAAACTTGATGAGGGAATGGTTACGGCTTTGTCTAGCACTGAGTCGTATTCTCTATACAATGCGTTACCGTTGGAAAAGAGGTTTTTTATTTGTAATGTCCAAATAGAGGTATGTTTGGGCTTGTTGATTTTGTAGGTTAATGTTACATCAACGAACAAGAGGTCTTTTCCTCTTTTGCTAAAGGCTTGGTTTTCGTTAAGTACGGTTTCATGTTGCAGACGAGAATTGGTCAAATCTATCGGAGTGTAAGGAGCTCCGTCTACCATAGCTACGTTTGTATTCCAACCGACATAGTTTTTTTTGTTTTTCTTTTCTCCGATGATGTAATCTTTTCCGGCTAGAAAACGGACGTTGTAGCCGTAATCGTATTGTGTGTGTCGCCATATTCCGTCGCCACCTTGATAGATTGAATGGAAAATGCTTGAGTTTATCATATAGTATAGCCCGTCGTTTGTATAGCGTTCTAAGCCGATGTCTATACCTTTGTTAAGTGCCTTGCCTTTATTGATTAGTGGTCTAATATCGCTTAGCTCTCCGATATTGACAACCGAATAACTGCCGTTTGCTTCGGTGGGAATATTATAAAGGTATTGATAATAGACTTCTATCTTTAAGTTGTGATTGGAGATGACTTTAGTCTTATAGGAGAGAACAAAGTGGTTGGCTTTTGCAAAGTTTAGGTGTTGATTAGGGTAGTAAATACTGCCTAAACTGTCTTTTTGTTGGTAACGGTAAATAGCATAATTCTCTATTTGACTGTGTAGTCCGTAACCGAAAGCCAATTGGTTTTTGGAATTAATGGTGTAGGTGATTCCCGTTCTTGGTTCAATACTTTGGTGGTTATTAACATTATGATATAAATAATGTACGCCGAAAATCGAAGTCCACTTTCTATTCCATACATATTTTGATTGCGTGTAGGCTTGAACGGTAAGAGATGTTCCTTTTCCTGCTACAAGGGTATCTAGTGTTGAGGTAGTGTAATTGTATTTTCCGGCACTCCAATTATGATGGGTATAAACAACTGAAACTCCGGTTTTGTTACTGTGTTTAGCGTTAAATTGATGCTTGAAATAAGAGGCAAGACTTAAGGGAAGGGAAGAATATTCGTTTATGCTTTTTGTGAGTTCGGTATATTCATTTGTGATGTAATTTTTATTATCGGTTTGATCGGTACCGCTAATCATTGCCATAAGATTAAAGACCGATTTTTCTCCAATTAATCGGTTGTAATTTGTGCCAAAAGTAAGCATGTCGCTATGGAGATTTAGGTTGTATCGGTCAATGTCCTTTTCCCAAAGATTACTGTCGCGTACGGCAATTCTTTTTCGGTCGCTAGTTCCCATAATGGAGAACAGGTTTATATTTCCTCCTTTTTTGAGAGGAAAGTTCAGGTTAAAAGATAAATCTTGATAGGTTGGTTCTGTCGGGTATCCTATTAATCTCGCCGTACCAACAGTTGCGTAACGATAGTTGACCAAAAATGATTTTTTCTTTTTCTTGTCCATAGGACCTTCGGCGGAAAAATCAATACCTAATGTACCTAACTGAAAAGTATATTCTTTTTTATCGGTATTTCCCGTTCTAAAGCGGACATCAAACACGCCGGCAAGAGCATTTCCGTATTCAGCTGGAAAAGCTCCCGAGAAGAAATCACTGTTATCAAGCATTTGCATACTAAAAATGGTAAAAGTACCTCCCGAGCTACCAATTCGAGCAAAGTGTGTCGGGTTGGGTATTTCAGCACCATTCATAATGTACTTTAACCCACGAGGAGAATTGCCACGAATAGAAATAAAGTTTTCAGAGAAGGCAGCACTAGGAGTTACACCCGGTAAAGTTCCGGCTGCACGAATAGGGTCATCGAGAGCACCGGCAAGTCGTCGAGCATCTTTAGCTCTTATGGAATAGGCACTTACTGTAGCCATTCGGTTATTGGTAACACCTCGTTCTTTTTCAGGAGCAACAATCGTAGCTTCATCCATTGTGTGAGAAACAAATTCCAAATGAGCATTAACGACACTTTCTTTTTTAGAATACACTGTAACATCTGCAATAAGAAGTGGCTTGTATGCAATGTGCGAAAACGTGAGATCGTAAATATTAAGGTCAACTTTTTCGAATCTATACGCACCGTTCGAACTAGTAACCGTTCGCTTGACAATACTGTCTTCAATACGTAAATCAACATGTACATCAGGAATAGGAGCTCCTGTAAAAGCATCGGTAACCACTCCTTTCACCACTTGAGTTATGCTTTGGGCACTACCAAAATTAACAATTCCCAATAACCAGAAAAAGCTCAATAGTTTATTCCAATGATTCACTTCCTTCAAATTTAGGACGCAAAGGAACTGCTAAAAGATATTTTTGTCCGCAAAATAATGTCATTTTATTGTAATACATTAAATACGCATTTTGACTTTTCATAACGAAATCACTTGCGGATTTAAGGTAATAGAATTTTATTGAGGGTGGATAGTTTGGGCGTTCCCATTACAGCATAAAAAAGCAATTTCGTTGTACTATATTACTTTTTTACGCAGTAATGGTCGGGCTATCACTACTCACTCTTTTGTGTTGCATAAGTGCAACAACACAAAAGGAGTTCAAACACGCCGTTCTATCCCTAACGTGAGAGTGTATAAAAACCCTAAAAAAGCACAAAAACGAGCCGTAACACACTGATAATTAGTAATTGTTTTTACGGTAACTAAGGTTTTTAGACAGTCTGACGTGTGTAAAAAGAGCGATAAGAAAATGAGTTTTAGTTTCTTTAGACGATAAAAAAAATCTTTGCATAGCACCCACTATGGAAAGATTTTTTGAAGAAAGATAAAGGAACTAAAAACATTTTATGGTGTTCATTTTACACAGGTTAGGGATACTCCAACTAACGTAAAAATATAATACTGACAATCAGATGATTATAAAACAGCCAATATTTTTACGTTAGCTCAAAAACTCAACTGTTTTTCACAGTCGCTTAATAATCCCTAACGCGGAATAAAACATGAAATAAATACAAAGAAAATTGAATTTATAATTTTTAATTATTTTTTTTTACAAAAAACAACATTTATAATAGTGCAAATCAATGTTTTAACTTTCATTTCTAAAAAAAGTAATAATTTTTATTTTTTCTCCCCCCATTTATTAAAACATTGCCGTTTCCTTATGTGAGCTCACCAATAAAAAATAATTTAAATCAAATAACCTATAAAAATCTAACATTATGAAAACTTTAAGAATCACATTAATCGCACTTTTAGGTCTATCTTTAGCGACTGTATCATGTAAAAAAGAAGCAGCACCGGAACAACAGCAACAAACAAACGACAATAATGGAAGCGGGAGCGGTAACGGAGGAGGAACCTCAACAGACACCACAAACAACAATACAACCGATTCGCTTATAACATTCGTAGATTTAGTAGATAACATTGCCGCTGATAGCACTATCGTATATGATTCTACTTTAGCATTCTCAAATACAATTTATTTTACGCATTTTTCTGCTCCGGATTATTCTGCAATCACAATTAAAACATCCAACAATGGAGGTTTGACGAATAATGAATTAATGACAACCGGAATGTATTCAGATAAATTAAGTGCAATCAATATCTATAACCAAGCAACTTCATCTTGGGAAGATTATACACTTGTATCGTCAGCAACCCACTTTTTAGGAATAGATGTTTCAAATCGATATCAAGTAGCACTTCAAGGAACATTTGTAAATGCAAATGGAGATCAAGTGGTAGTACCATTAATCATAATAAAAAGACCGTAGTGTAAGTATAGTTGTATAGTTCTCTTAAAGGCGACTTCATTTGTTTGGAGTCGCGTTTTTGTTGGGGTGTATTGTAGTGTTATGTTATACGTGTGAAGGTTTAATGTAGTAAAGTTGTTTAAATTGAGTTGTGGTGTAAAACCGTTTAAAAAGCACAAAATTACCGTTGCAAAACTCATTATACAAACAAAAAGATTCAGGGCTAGAGAAATTTTTTAACCGCAGTTATCGTGTTGATAATGATGGTGAAAAAGAATCGATAATAGAGAAGATTTAAGGTGAAATGAGTATCTATTCAATTTTCAAGTAGTATTTCAACGGTATTAATTTGCAAATAGTTTGTAAGTTGATTGCACAAAAAAAGGCACGATTTTATCGTGCCTTTTTGTTATAAATAATAAAGAAATACTTACGCTGTAGTTTTAACTTTTGGAGCAGCACTCATAATTTCATCATTTGCTCCATCTTCAAATTGAGCAAAGTTAGCGATGAATTGTTCTGCTAAATGATTAGCTTTAGCATCGTATGCTTCTTTGTCTTTCCAAGTGTTTTTAGGGTTAAGTACTTCAGTAGGTACATTAGGACAACTTGTAGGCATTTCTAAACCAAAAACTTCGTGTTTAGTGTATTCCACATCGTTTAATTTTCCTTCAAGAGCAGCAGTAATCATTGCTCTTGTGTATTTTAAACTCATTCGTTCACCCACACCGTAAGGACCTCCTGTCCATCCGGTATTGATTAACCAAACATTTACGTTGTTTTCTGTCATCTTTTTCCCTAGCATTTCAGCGTAAACTGTAGGGTGAAGCGGTAAAAATGGAGCACCAAAACAAGCCGAGAATGCTGTTACAGGCTCTGTTATTCCTGCTTCTGTTCCAGCTACTTTTGCTGTATATCCTGAAATAAAATGATACATAGCTTGAGCTTTTGTCAATCTTGAAATCGGAGGCAATACACCGAAAGCATCAGCGGTTAAAAAGAAAATGTTTTTAGGTGTTGAACCTATGCTCCCTTCTTGTATGTTATCGATATAATAAATCGGATAACTAACCCTTGTGTTTTCTGTTTTTGATTTATCAGCAAAATCAACTGTTGATGTATTTTCGTAGAAATTGATATTTTCTAAGATAGAACCAAATTTAATTGCATTCCAAATTTGAGGTTCTTTCTCTGCACTTAAATCGATACATTTAGCATAGCATCCTCCTTCAATATTAAATACAGTATTTTCTGTCCATCCGTGTTCGTCGTCTCCGATTAATTTACGGTTAGGATCGGCAGAAAGGGTGGTTTTTCCGGTTCCTGATAATCCAAAAAATATAGCTGTATCACCTTCTTTACCTACGTTAGCAGAACAGTGCATAGAAAGCACGTTTTTTTCATGTGGTAAGATGAAGTTCAGTACAGAAAAAATTCCTTTTTTGATTTCTCCGGTATATCCTGTTCCTCCAATTAATATTATTTTCTTCGTAAAGTTTAATATAGCAAAATTGTGTTGACGTGTTCCGTCTGTTTCAGGGTTGGCATAAAATCCGGGAGCACTAATAAGTGTCCATTCAGGATTAAAGTCTTTTAGTTCTTCTTGTGTGGGTCTTAAGAACATGTTGTAAGCAAACTGATTTGCCCAAGGGTGTTCATTAATCACACGAATGTTTAATCGGTAGTTTTCGTCTGCACAAGCGTAACTGTCGCGAACAAAAACGTCTCTGTTTTGTAAGTAAGCTGTTACCTTATTATAAAGTAAATCAAATTTTTCGGGAGAAAATTTAATGTTAATGTCTCCCCACCAAACAGCGTCTTCCGTTTTTTCGTCTGCTACGATAAAACGGTCTTTTGGCGAACGCCCAGTAAATTCTCCGGTATCTATAGCTAAAGCTCCAGAGTCAGCTAATACTCCCATTCCTCTGAGAATTGATTCTTCAACCAATTCGGCAGGTGTCAAATTCCAAAATGCATTGGCTACATTTCCCAACCCTAACTTGTCTAAGTTTGCTGTGGTTGGTTTTATTCCAAATTCATTCATTATTTTATATAAATTTTAGGTTTTTAGATTGCAAAGTTACGATATTAAATTTTTATCTTATTTTGAATAAACAATAGTTTTAAACTTTTATTGTGAATTATGAACTTTACCCACGGATTTCAAGTACCTAGAGATTCATTGTTTGACAAATCCTTAAACTCATTTTCTTAGCACTAATGCCGTTCGCGTTAGGGATAGAAACGGCATCCTTTTGGGTTGTTGCACTTATGCAACCCAAAAGATATAGTGGATAGCCCGACCCTCATTTTCAAAAGAAACGTTTCGCGAGAGCGATATGTTTCTTTTGAAAATGAGGGGAACGCCCAAAAGCAAATTAAATATGTACTTTTGTTTCTTAAAACTTAAAACAGATGAATTTAGATTTAGATGAAAAATATTGGAGCCAACGTTATGTGGAAAATTCTCATCGTTGGGATATAGGCTATCCTTCGCCTGCTATAACTCATTATTTCGATAAAGTGGAGGATAAAGAGGTGCGAATTTTAATACCGGGTTGCGGGAGTGGTTATGAGGGAGAATATTTGTTGAAAAAAGGATTTAAGAATGTTACATTGTTGGATGTTTCTCCAGAAGCTAAGCGGTTATTTTTGGAAAGAGTTCCTGATTTTGATGGTTTTGAGATCGGCGATTTTTTTTCTTTGGAAGGAGAGTTTGATTATATTGTGGAACAGACTTTTTTTTGTGCACTGAATCCGAAATTAAGAGAGGAGTATGCTCAAAAAATGAAATCGTTGTTAGCACCGAAAGGAAAATTGGTTGGATTACTGTTTGACGATGAGTTGTACAAGGAACATCCTCCTTTTGGTGGTTGTAAAGAAGATTATGAGCAGTTGTTTAGAAAGTATTTTTCCAAAGTGAGTATTGCCACCACAGATTTATCTATTAAAGAGCGTTCGGGAAGAGAGTTGTTTATAGAGATTGAAAATTAATTTTTTCGTTCGTTGATATTTTGAGGCTTTTCGTCATTCATTTGAAGTGAGAAATCAATCTTGT
>JALWSJ010000412.1 GCA_026993705.1 Flavobacteriales bacterium | reverse complement strand
CCAAAAGGAGGGAGGGCAAAAGATATAGTGGATAGCCCGACCTTTCAAGAGTAAAAAATAGTGAGTGTAGCGGCTATTTTTTATTCTTGAAAGGGAACGCCCAAAATAATTTTAAAAACGAAAAGAATATGTTTGATTTTTTTAAGCGAAAGAAACAAAAACCACAGGAGGATTTAACGCTTGAGACCTTAACAAAAGGGGCTACTTTTGAATATGATTTGAAGACGTGGGTAGTGAAAGAAGTGTATGTTTATTTGTGGGAAGATGGATTGAAGACGAGGGAATATAAGGCGAGTAATGGGGCTTCTTATTTCTTTTTGGTAGTGAATAATGATGGAGTGGTAATGGTGAGTAAACCTGTGTCGTTGAAGGTGGTTGCTCCTGATTTTAAGTCGGGGGTTTTGAAAGATGAAACGGTACCAGAGGTGATTGTTTTTGAGGGGCGAAAATATGAGTTTAAGAAGGAGAGTTTTGGCTCTTATCAGCGAATTGGAACGGATAATTGGTCGGAATTAACGGCGTGGATGTATTGGGATAAGGAGGGGCATTTTATTTGTTTTGAACGTTGGAGTAAATTTGAGTTTGAGGCACACAAAGGGAGAAAGATTAATCCGTTTGAGATTGATAACTTGATGCCAGGCGGAGATTAAGGTAATGCTTTTGGGGTGAAATGATACGAACAACAGTAAAAATGTTGTGAACGGTTAAGAGTGTCATTGATTTGGGTGGACTTTCTTTATATCTTTGTAAGAGAGAATTATATAATTGATTGATTATGAAAAAAATAAAATTCTACCTCGTTTTTATTTGCTTATTTTTGGGTGTGGGGTTAAGTGCACAAGGGATTTATTTTGTAACCGATTCTACAGACACTGGGAGTGGTAGAACATTGAGAAATGCTTTGGCTACTAATGCAGATACTATTGTTATTGACGTTAAGGGGACTTTAGAGTTAGATACTCCTTTGGTATTAAATAGGGATGTGGTCATTTTGGGGCCTTCGGCTAAACATTTTACGATAAATCCTTGGCAAATAACAGATAATGATGGTCTTTTTAAATTCAATGGACATAAATTGACCTTGTCGGGGGTTAGGATTTCTGGTGGTGGTTATAATTCTTCGGTTCCAATTTTTCATATACATAACGCAAATAATGCTGGTACTGTTCGTGTTATAGATTGTTTGTTTGAGAATACGGTTTTACAAAATGGAAATGGGACGGTTCTTAACTATAATGTTAACTATACTTCAAGTAAACCTATAATTTTTTCTAGATGTTCTTTTATATCTGTTCAGGCTCAAAACAATGGAGGAGCTTTTTATATAGCAGGAGGAAAAGGCGCTGAGGTGTATAATTGTACGTTTAATGCTTGTACCACGACATGGGGGCAGGGCGGGAGAGCTGGTGCAATTTATATGTTGGGTGGAGATTTAACTTTGATTAATAATACCTTTTATATGAATAGCGATGACAGTGATGCTCATCATTTATATTTAGCGGGAGATTCTGTAACTTTGATTAATAATATTTTTGAAGATGGAACAAACCCTAACCTTATTAAAACAGGAACTATTGCTGTTGATTATTTCGATAATAATTACATAAGCAGTAATTTAACAGGCTCGGGGATAACTTATGGTTTTACAGAAAATTCTAGTACGGGAATATCAACAACTCCTCTTATCGAAGACGGATTAGGGCTTAAATATTTTTCTCTTCCTTCTGGTAGTCCTTGTATAGACACATACAATTCTGCTAATCCTCACCCTAAAGTAATTTCTCAAAAATATGATCAGAGAAGAAGTTGGCGGAAAATGAAATCTGATATTGCAAATAGTTCTTATCTTATTGATGCTGGAGCTGTTGAGTATTCGCCTTTTACGGTTAGGAGTGTTGACCCCTATTCAGCTAATGGTATACATACAGTTTTTACAAATCTTTCGACAGTTTCTGGAAACAAAGCTATCGTTTTTGAAATACCGACGAGTGATTTGCCTGCGGATATGAATATAGGTGCAGATAGTTTGGCAATAGAAAGTACAATTTATGACAATATTATTGTAAACGGATTTTCTCAATCAGGAAGTATGGTGGCTGGACCTGGGACTGATACTACAAGGGTTACTTCTGCAACTATTCCAATTGTGATTAATGGAGGCGGAAATGCTAAAAGGAGATTAACTGTTTATGGAGGAAATGAAGTGTATATAGCTGGGCTTGATTTTGTAAATTCTATTTCTTCGGGAAGCGAGGATGGAGTGGGTATATCTGTTGGGGGGTACACTACCTATTTATGCTCTATTGAAGGTTGTCATATTGGTGTGGATAGTGTAGGAGAGTATGGAAGCAATACAAAAAACACCTATGGAATAACAGTTCCCCCGGGTACTCAAGGGCTTTCAATAGGAGTAAATAATTATTATTATAATTATTTAACGCATGTTTCCAGAAATGTTATTTCGGGGAATGATTCTGCACAGGTGGAAAGTCTAACAGGAGGTGTAATAAAAAGAAATTTTATTGGGTTAAATGGTACAGGAACATCGGTAATAAACACCCCTTTTGCTAAAGGGGTTGTATTAGGTTCAGTTGATGCATATGTTGGTCTTTTTGGAGGAAAAAAACATGAAGGTAATTATATAGCAGGTCAGGATAGTGCGTGCAAACTATATAATATGCAGGAAGTTCGTTCAAATGTTGTTGGATTTTTGTATGATAAAGTAGGTTTAGCATCAAATAATACTGGGATTATAATTGAGAATGGTTACGATGCAAAAATTATAAATAATAGAATTGGAAATGTAACGAACGGAGATGCTTTATATTTATTAAATATAAAAGGTAATAATTCATATCTATATCCTGAACAAAATTCCGTAATTGCATTTAATAAAATTGGGATAACTCTTGATAGACAATCTGCTACAATAAATGGTTCCGGAATAAAAATATTATCGAATAGAGGTTCTGATGGAAATGGAGGTCATATTTCTGATGCAAGGTTTCGAAAAATTCACAACAATGTTATTGCAAATTGTAACAGAGGGTTGGATTTTGATTTGTCGTTGTTTAATTTTTATGATTACAATTCAGGTAATGAATTTCTTGTACCCTCTCTTTCTGTACCTTTTTCTGATTCAGTATATCGTAATGTTATAGGTTTTGACACTATTAACAATAATTCCTTTTCAAACAGCACGGGAATCTACATTGATTCAGGTGTACAAGCAATAACATTTTCTAGAAATATAATTGCAAATAATACAACTGCAGGTGTTCAAATTGCTGGAGTTGATAGTACGGAATATATTCATTTTTATAGAAATAAAATATTTAACAATGGGGGAGCAACTGGTTTGGGGATAGATTTGGATGATAATGGTACTACAAATTTAATTGGAAATAAACCTTATAGTAATGATAGTCTAGTACCACCTACACTAAGTTCTTCGATATATTGTCAAGGAGATTCTAAAGTTAAATTGGGTGTGAAGTTGTTTGTTGAAGATTCGACTAGGTTTTATCGCATGGACTTTTATAAAACAGATTCTGACGGACAAGAAGGAAAAATCTTTTTAAAAGATACAATGTTTGCTCCAAATACTCTTTCTCTAGGAAATAATATAGATACTTTATCTTTTATGGCAACATTTATTGCTATTAATGATTCGATAGTAGCAACGTTAACTCAATTGGATACGACAACAATTGAGAATTATGGGTATTTAGATACGTTACTTGTTGCTTCAACTTCAGAATTTAGTAATTATTCAGTGATAAGGAATTACAGCCCTTCGATTGTAACTCCTTCGGGAGTTTGTGATGGGCAACAAATAATAATGCAAATTGCTGATGCGGGAACGATTACAAATTTTATGATAGATAATGTTTCTCAATTAAATAACCCGGCTCATTATACATTAACAACTGGACAAACATCTATAACTGTTAGTGTTGTTTCAGATTCGTTAGGATGCTCAGATAGTTTTACTACTTCTTTATCCGTAAATCCACTACCAAATGTTACAGCAAATATTTTTAATAACAGAGATACAATTTGTCAGGGAGATAGTACTGTTCTAATTGGGGTTCCGTATAGTTCGACAAATGGTCAATGGAAGGTTGATTCTACTTTATTTACCGATACGGTTGTATTTCCTGGAAACACTACAAAATATATATATATATTTACTGATGGAAACGGGTGTTCAAATAAGGATTCCGTTGTTGTAACGGTTAATTCATTGCCCAATGTTTTAGCCGGACAAGATTCAATAATATGTGGATCAGGGACGATAAACCTAACGGGGTTAATAGGAGTAAATCCATCAAATGGAACATGGTATGATAATACAATGAGTAGTACAATACCTAATCCTGTTTCAGTTTCTTTAAATACAAGTTATATCTATAAGGTAATAGGTGTGGGTGGTTGCACGAATCAAGACACAGTAGATATATTTGTGAATCCAAAGCCGATATTAACGGTTAATTCAATCACTCCAGATAATTGTTTGGACGGAAACGGTTCGGTTGAATTATCAGCAACGTCTGGAACAGTACCCTACAACTATAGTATAGATGGGTTGACATATGTGCCCAATAATACTTTTAATAGTCTTCAAGGAGGGCAAACTTATACTTTCTATATCATGGATAACAATCTTTGCTCTGATACATTAATAGGAGTTGTAATTCCAGTAGGTACATCTACTCCACCCATGTCGCCATCTTTAATCGCACCTATCAAAATTTGCGAAGGAGACAAAGAAACAATAACAGATACAATTAGTACAAATGCAAATTATGTACATACTTTTATCTTTTATGATTTTCCTGATGTAATAAATCTAAATTCAACAAATAACGCTGTTTTAATACCGGAATCATTAAACGGAGTAGATTCAATTGTTGTTGTTGCTACTAATACAGACGGATGTACAAGTAGCACTACAATAACAGATATTGATTTTACAGAAAATAATCTACAAACTTCGCCAATCAATAATATTTGTCAAGGAGATGATCACACATTTGATGTTTGGATTACGGGAGTTCCGGATAGTTTGTTGTGGAGTACAAACGGAACAGGTAGTGGAGAACTGGAAGACCAAGGTTCATTTACCATAAACAATTTAACGGATAATGAGGTTTATATAGTTGTAAAAGAGAATGAATGTTGGTTTTATGATACGATAAGTGTTACCTTTGCTATCGATTGTGAAGAAACCGTAACCAATGCTTTTCAGCCGGACGGAGATATACTGGAAAATTCATTTTTCTATTTAGATGATGAACATGTTAACCCTGACCTATGGGAAAATACAGTTACTATTTACAATCGTTGGGGAGATATCGTATTTAAAGAACAAAACTACGATAATAAAACCATCGTTTGGAAAGGAAAAGGTCTTACCCAGGTAGATTTACCTGAAGGAACATACTATTATGTGTTGGATGTTCCGGAAATTTCGTACTCAAAAAAAGGTTGGGTATATTTAGATAGATGATTATGAAAAAGATTTATATTAAATACATAAGTTTATTATTGGTGCTCTTTTTTATAAAGCAAATAGGAGCTCAGGGTTTTAGTGCTTTACCAGATACTATTTGTTCAAGAGGGATGGTGACGCTAACATATACTCCTAGCGGACAAGTACCTTCGGAAATAGAATTATACAGAGATAATATTCTTATTAATAATACGAGTAATATTTTTTCGATGTATTCATATCTAGATTATCCATTAAACAATACAGGAGGGACAATAACGATAACGTATAGTATCGAAGTAACTATGACGGATGGTACAGTTATAACAGATAATGCTTCTGTTGTTGTATATCCCGCACCACAATTATCCGTAGCTGATTTTATAGTTTCGGATGTTAGTTGTAATGGTGGTCAAAATGGTTCTATTATCCCAAATATTGATTATTTTACAGGAAATAATAGCGGAGCTCCTTTTTTGTATTATTCAAATACTTTTTTAAATACATCTTACACTCTCGTAACAACAACGAACTTTAATCTAAGCGGACTCCCAGGGGGCGATTATTATTTTTTTATAAGGGAAAACAATCAACTAACTTGCAATAGTGATACGATTACAATCACCGTAAATGAACCCCAGAGTATAAGTTATGATTCCGTGAACATTATAGACGATAACTGTGGACAACATTCAGGAATGGTTATTTTTCATGGGTTAACGGGAGGTGTTTCACCTTATATTTTTACTGATGGTTCAACAATAACATATGATAATATAAACGATAGCGTGATAATAAACCTAACTAATAATTTTTATCAATTCACAATAATAGATGCCAATAATTGTAGCTATAATCTACTTCCTCCCAACAATCAAAGTGCTTTTATTATAAGCAACTCAGTAAACGGAGTTGTTCCGGAAACACCAAATCTACCGCAAGAACAAACAGTTTGTGAAAACCAATCTTTGCAATTAAACGATAATAGTGGATTGCCACATTTTTATTATTTTTCAGGATCTGATGGTACATTGTTTTATTCGCCTACTTCTACCATTAATATTCAAAACCAGACTTTATTACAAAATGACTCACTCTATGTTTACGTTATAGAAACAACAGGAACGTCAGCGGGGTGTATTAGCGATATTGTAGCCATAGACTTAATACAAAAAGACTGTTCTTTTAACCCCGATAGCGTAAGTGTAACCTATAACGCTTTTAGTCCAAATGACCAACAAAATCCCGAAAACAATACTTTTGTAATTGACTTAGAGTATATTGATGACCCAAACGTTACAGACGTAAATGTAACGATCTACAACCGTTGGGGAGACATCGTCTATCAAACAGAAAATTATAATAATAAGAACGGGTGGAACGGGGGTACGTTTAATGAAAGTGCACTTCCGGAAGGAACGTATTACTACATCATCAAAGTAAATTCAAAAAAATACGTCAAATCAGGATGGGTCTATTTAGATCGATAAAAACGAATAAAATGAAATATCTTAGCTCAATAATGATTCTTGTTTCTTTGTGTTTTTTCTTCAAAAAAGGCTGGGCACAACAAGACGCACTTTATAGTCAATATATGTTTAATCCTTTGGCGTTAAACCCTGCTTATGCAGGAACTAGAAACACACTTAGTGGTGTTATGTTGTACCGAAATCAATGGGTAGGAATGAGCGGAGCTCCGCAAACGGCAAGTTTGGCGGTTCATAGTCCCATAAAAGGTAAAAAATTTGCTTTAGGATTAAACCTAATGAGCGAATCCATAGGACCAACACAAAACAATGTCTTTTTAGGCACTTATGCCTATCACGTAAACGCAGGTAAAGGCAAATTTTCTTTCGGACTTCGTGGCGGATTTTATTCCACAAGTATAGATTACAACAAATTACATTACGTAAATGAACAAGGAAAAGTAGGAGGAAGATATCAAAAATCATCAGCAAATTTTGATTTTGGAATGTACTATCACACCGATAAGTTTTATGGAGGTATTGCCGTTTCACATATAGGAAATCCAAAAGTAAAGTTTAAAGGCAGTGATGCTTTATTGCCTTTGCAAGCACATTACGTGGCGTTTATCGGTAATGCTTTTGTGATTAATGAAAACCTAGTAGTAAAACCTTCCGTAGTTGTAAGATACACAAATGGAGCACCTTTCAATTACGATATAAATACGAGTATTTTATTCCAAAAAGTACTGTGGTTGGGAGTATCTTATCGCTCTAATACCTCAAAAATTAACGAAGCAAGTTTGGTTTTTGTAACGGAGTACAACATAACGGAATCATTTAGATTAGGGTACAGCTATGACTTTAATTTAGGAGCGATAAAACGCTACAATTCCGGTTCGCATGAAATCTTTTTGGGTGCAGATTTATACATCAAAAGAAAAACATCGGTGTCACCAAGATTTTTATAAATTACTTTAGAAAACAAGGAAGATGAAGTTAATAAAAAAACTAAATAAAATAGTGTTGCCAATGCTATTGTCTTTATGGGTAACACAATTCATTGCTCAATCAAATGAGCAAAAAAAATACACAAAAATTACAGAATATGAAGTGTTACCAGTTTTAGGAGTCAACACAAGTTACAGTGAGTTTAGTCCGGTCTTATTGGGACAACAATTTATCTTTACCTCCGATAGAGAATACGATATTAAAACATTGGGAGAAGGAAACTGGAAAAAAACAAATCATTTTAATCTATTTAAAGCAGCGTTTAAAGATATTTTTGCTGACACCATACAATTAGTTCGGATACGGATTTTTGACAACAATCTATTAATGGATGACCACGTTGGGCCTATAGCCTTCAACAAATCGGGAGATGAAGCAATAATTACTATAGTCAGCCACAAAGAAAATAAACCCTTTGCTAAATCCACAGCTTACCCGCAATTATACAAAGCACAAAAAATAAAAGGAAGGTGGAAAAACATCGAAAAACTTCCCTTTAATCAAAAAGGCGTATCAATGGGGCAGGCTTGTTGGTCACCGGATGGAAAAAAACTTTATTTTGTTCAAAATACAAGCCCCGGAATAGGTAAGCATGGAAACGGAAACATTGTTTACGTAGAGCGAAATGGAGATAATTGGGGCGAAATAACTAAAGTAAAGGAATTAAATACCAAAGAAAACGAAGCCTTTCCCTACCTTATTGACGATAATATTTATTTTGCTTCAAACCGAAACGGAGGATTTGGAGGATGGGATTTATACGTTAGCCAATGGGAAAACGGAAAGTGGTCTGAGCCTCAAAACCTTGGCAAAACAATCAATACCGAAGCAGATGAATTTGCCCTGATATTTAACGTCAACAAAGAAAGTGGCTATTTTTGCTCCAATAGAGCTGGAGGAGTAGGACAAGATGATATTTATAAATTCCATAAAATCGAAAAAACACTGGTAGAAAATCAAGCTATATCAGGAGTCTTAACATTTATGTATTTAGATGGAAAATCAACAGAAGGTTTGGAGGTAGGTGTATTTGACGACCAAGGAAATTTAATCACTAAAGCAACAGCTGATGCCAATGGTAAATTTGTATTCAAAAAATTACCGCAAGACAAAAAATATATCTTCAAAATATTAAACACCGGAGAAGAGGTAGAAATGAACCTCAATGACGGTGAACTGATATTAATCTCGAATAACAAAGGAGAGTTTGTCTTTAGAAAATTGAGTAGCAAAAGTGTCGGAACATTAGCCCTTATCGACGAAGAAGACTATGATCTTATTACAGGCGAAGGAGAACTTGGAGGACAATTTGTCTTTAAAAAGTTAAAACATAAAAACCCCGAAGGTCTGGAAGTGTACTTAATAGACGAAGATGGAAACATTATACAAAAAACCACCACAGATAAATACGGAAATTTTATCTTCAAAAAAATACCACGAGGAGCAAATTACCTTATCAAATCGCCCGAAGGAGAAGAATTTGATATTCTTATCTTTAATAAAAAAGAAGAACTCATCGCCACACTAACCAAAGGCAAAGACGGTAAGTTTGTGTACCGAAAACTAAAATCTCAAACAGGAAATTACAATCTGGACGTAGAGGAAGAAGATTTAGTATTCATCGAAAAAAGAATTGCCATAACTGGACAATTTGTTTACCAAAAATTAAAGTCAGAGCAAGTAGGCGTATTAGGAGTTGAGGTGCACGACGAAATCGAACTGATGCAAAAAATAACATCAACCCCTGAGGGTGATTTTATGGCACTCAACCTAAAACCAAAAGATTTATACAAATTCCGAATCGAAGACGAAAGCAAATTAAAAGAAGAACCACAACTAAATATCACCAATCGCCATCACCAAACTGTAGCTGTTATTAACAGAGAAGACGATGGATTTTACATTTACTCAAAAACCAAAGGGCTAACTGTTGGAGATTCAGTAATTAATGTTGAGGTCATTCAAATCGAACAAACCGATATACAAGACACCCAAATCATCTATTACGAAAATAATGAATACGCACTAACCCCCGACGACAAAGAAATATTAGACCAACGCATCAAAGAACTACAAGAAAACCCAAAATTACTAATCCGTGTAGAATCCTATGCCTCAACCAAAGGCTCGGAAGAGTACAACCAAAAACTAACCCAAAAAAGAAAATCCGAAGTCATTAAATACCTTACCGAAAAAGGAGTACATCAATCACGCATAAAAGCACTCGCCTACGGAGAAGAGCGAACACAAGAAGAACAAGACGAAGAACAACAACGACTAAGCCGAAAAACCGAACTAACACTATTTACATTAAAATAATAATTTGGGCGTTCCCATTACGGCATAAAAAAGCAATTTCGTTGCACTACACTACTTTTCAACGCCGTAATGGTCGGGCTATCACTACTCACTCTTTTTGCCCTCAAAAGGAGGAGGGCAAAAAGGAGTTCAAACACGCCGTTCTATCCCTAACGCAGTTGAGGTAAGTGCAAAGAAAATGAGTTTCAGTTTCTTTAGATAAAGAAAAAAGTCCCCCCCCCTAATAAATCAAGAAAATAATAAACATCTAAACCATGAATAAAATAGAACACATAGGCATAGCTGTCAAAGATTTAGAACAATCCATAAAACTATTTAGTAATTTACTTAATACCCAACCCTACAAAAGAGAAAAAGTAGAAAGCGAAGGAGTAGAGACGGTTTTTTTCCAAATAGGAGAAACCAAAATAGAACTATTAGGAGCAACAAACGAAGAAAGTCCCATAGCTAAATTTATACAAAAAAAAGGAGAAGGAATACACCATATAGCTTTTGACGTAACCGATATAAATAATGAAATAAAACGTCTACAAGAACAAAATTTCACGGTACTGAACACAATACCCAGACAAGGGGCTGACAATAAAAAAATAGCCTTTTTACACCCTAAATCTACAAATGGTGTGCTAACAGAACTCTGTCAAGAAAAGTAATAACTCGGTTTAAATCCGTAAGTAATATTTTGAGGTTCAAATATATCGACTTACCTTTGCAAAAATCATTAAACAAACAGTAACTATTCAGCCTGATTAGAATCCAGCATAGCTAGTAAAATAATGTTTTCGAATATTGAAGCAGAATTTTTAATTGAAGTGTCAACAACCGACCTCAATATTGCAT
>JALWSJ010000411.1 GCA_026993705.1 Flavobacteriales bacterium | reverse complement strand
GGTTATACCTGCAAGAACCTGAGCTGTAACATCGTCCATTCTATCAAGAAACCATACCGTCAAATCAGGAATAGGAATTTCTTGTTCTTTATTCATCGCCCAAAATCCATCTCTCAAATAATCGTGTTCAGGCGTACTATTCTGTTGAATCGCATCAAAACCACAGTGATGATTCGTTAGCATAAGACCTTGGTCAGAGATGATTTCCCCCGTACAAAAACCACCACCTAAGGCAACCACCGCATCTTTTAAACTCGCGTGATTAACCGAGTAAATTTCCTCAGGTGAAAGGTGTAAACCATGTTTTTTAAGGTCAACCCCGTTCAGTCGTTTAATAAGCAAGGGCAACCACATTCCCTCATCAGCCTTAGCCGTAAAAATACCCGTCGTAAATAAAAAGACGAATACTAACAATACATTCTTTTTCATAATTTCCTTGTTAATGTTTAATATAAATTCGCCACAAAGGTAATGATTATCCGCTTATACTACGTAGTAGAAGGGTAATATTTGGGCGTTCCCCCTTTTTGCAAAAACAACATATCGCTGTCGCTCTACGTTGTTTTTGCAAAAAGGGGTCGGGCTATCCACTATATCTTTTGCCCTCCAAAAGGAGGGAGGGCAAAAGGATGCCGTTTCTATCCCTAACGCATTTATTAGTCTTTAAGATTTGCTAAAATCCTATTGATGCTTTCAATAAGGTGAGTAGCGGAAATGGTTGCTCCGGATATTCCATCTATATTTTCATCTAATATATAAGGAAAAGGTTTTTGTTGAAACTGATTGAGCCATTTTCTTCTACAAATTTCATAACCGTATTCTCCGCTGTAATTTAGTATTTCTACTTTTTTGATTTGTTTGTTTTTAGTCAAAAACAAGGCAAACTCAAATGCTTCGTAAGTAGATGATTGTTTGTTCTCCTTTGTGGGGGCACTACAACCACCTACCTTACAACCATATGATCGTACGATATATATTGAACCAATGGTGTCGCTATGTTGGAGTACAACATAAGTTTGGAGCACATCTTCTATGTTAGAGCTCTGTTCACGCAAGGTTATATCTGTCTTATTCCATGTTTTTACGGCTATTTTTTTTATCTTTTTTTCATTATAAAATGAATAGAGGACAAGTGAACTTATGAGGATTAGATATTTCATTTTCTTTATGAATTTTGAAAGTTTTGCGTTAGGGATAGGAACGGCATCCTTTTGGTGTGTTGCATATATGCACACCAAAAGATATAGTGGATAGCCCGACCCTCATTTATCAAAGACACGTTGAGCGAGAGCGAAATGTGTCTTTGATAAATGAGGGGAACGCCCAAATACTAAAACCAATAGCCAAAGCCGATATTTAGTTGATTATGGTATTTGATGTTTCCTGCGTTAAACCATTGGTAGTCGGCTTTAAAACTTACCTGAGAAGTTGGATTAAATGCGATACCTAACGTGTATATTGTTTTATTATAGAGTGGGTTTCTTTTTAGGTCACCTTTTGTACTTTGGTGGGTGTTGTAGTGTTCGAATCGGGCAAAAGGCAGTAACATTTTATGGTGATTTAATTTCTTTTTGTAGCTGAAGTCAATGTAATATCCCAAGGCCTGATTTCCTGTGTCGCTGTTTGTAAAATCGTTATAGGCTTCTGTCCCCGAAATGAATGTCCGGATGTATTCGCCTCTTATTTGGAACTGTTTTATGGTGTAATTGGCATTGAGGGAAAACAAGGTAATTCCTAAGGTAGAACTGTCTGCTTTTGTTATATTAACAGCGTTATTTTGTGTGAGGTTATTGTATAGAGAACTCGTCGTTTTACCGTAATATCCTGAAATTCCCAAGCGTAATTTATTGATGCCATAATATGTGATTTTTGATACGATAGCAGGTGCACCGATTTGTGCATTAGATCCGTTTTGTCTGGCTTTTCTGATGCCGTTTTTACCGGTTATTAAGGCTTTTTCCGAATAACTTTTTAACCCGTTTACAAGGTAGATTTGATATTTTACATTGATTTTTTTTGCTAAACCATGGAAGCCCGCTCCCATTTCTGACCAAGTTGTCGGTATTATGTATTTATCTACAAATGGTCGTTCCACTCCGTTAAACAAGGTTGGTTCGTGAAATTCGTTTACATATCCTACGGGCATCAATATTAGCCCAGTTTTAAGGTTTAACCAATTGTTTATTTTGTAATTCAAAAAGGCTTGTTCAACACTGAGTTCATTAGTGTGTTCAAATTCAATTTCTGAAAAAAACTGAATTTGTTTGTTGATTTTATAGCTGGTGTAAAGTATAATTCGATGTAAATCCATCTTACCATATTCCATTCTGCCGGTGTTTATTTTCTGATTATAATGTGCCTCGCCATAACTACCTATGGATAGTTTATTTCCTTGTGTTAGGATACGTTTGGCTGAACTGTTTATTGTAGAATCAATATAAACTTGCGATAATCCGTTGAGGGAAATACTTAATAGAACTCCTAAAGAAATGATTAGTTTTTTCATGGTTTCGTTGTTTAGAATTATTTTAAATAATAAACGCAAAGAAAGGGTTATCAAACTAACTGTGCAATACCCTTTTTATGGTATTTATAATTATTCTAAATAACTTTTTATGATGATTTTTTATAACCTTAGATTCGTAAGCGTAGTTTTAATTCTAATTATTCATAGAGCTCCTTTTCAAATCTAAAGTACCTGTTATATCATTTCATTTGAAGAAGGATAGGGAAAATTAAAATGCTTTATAAGGCTTATTTCAATGTTTAAATGGTATAAAAGCACTTTATCGTGTTTATTACGCTCACGTTAGGGATAGAAGTGGCATCCTTTTGGGTTGTTGCACTTATGCAACCCAAAAGATATAGTGGATAGCCCGACCCTCATTTACCAAACAAACGTTTCGCGGTAGCGATATGTTTGTTTGGTAAATGAGGGGGAACGCCCCAATAATTATTTACTCAAATATAGGTTTCTTTCTGCATATACTTTTCTAAAATAAGGATCTCTTAAATCTTTGATAAAACGAATAGCTTCGCCGGTTGATTTCATTTCAGGTCCTAATTCTTTATTAACGTTTGGAAATTTTTCAAAAGAAAAAACAGGTATTTTCATAGCATATCCTTTTAGTTTAGGATTGAAAGAGAAGTCGGTTACTTTCTTTTCGCCAAGCATTACTTTAGTCGCGTAATTTACATAAGGCTCTTGGTAGGCTTTGGCGATAAAAGGTACGGTTCTGGAGGCTCTTGGATTGGCTTCTATGATATAAACGATATCGTCTTTAATAGCAAACTGAATATTCATTAATCCAACTGTGCGAAGTGCCAGAGCTATTTTTTTTGTGTATTCTTCTATTTGTTCCAAAATCAAAGCTCCTAAGTTATAAGGCGGTAACATTGCGTATGAATCTCCGGAGTGGATTCCTGCCGGTTCTATGTGTTGCATTACGCCAAGAATGTGAACGTTTTCTCCATCGCAAATCGCATCGGCTTCGGCTTCTATTGCACCTCCCAAAAAATGATCGAGAAGAATTTGGTTTTCGGGCATATCTCTTAATATATCAACCACGTGATGTTCCAACTCTTCCTCGTTGATTACGATTTTCATTTTTTGACCACCTAATACATACGAAGGTCTAACCAAAAGAGGAAAACCTAATTCTTTTGATAATTCCAAGGCTTGTTCGGCACTTTCTACGACACCAAATTTTGGGTAAGGGATATCTAGTTCTTTAAGTAGGTTAGAAAATCTTCCTCTGTCTTCTGCCAAATCTAAAGCATCGTAACTTGTTCCCAAAATTTTTATACCGTAGCGTTCTAATTTTTCGGCTAATTTTAGTGCGGTTTGACCTCCCAATTGCACGATTACGCCTTCCGGTTTTTCGTGCAAAATAATATCGTAAATATGTTCCCAAAAAACGGGTTCAAAATAGAGTTTGTCCGCTGTATCAAAGTCGGTAGAAACCGTTTCGGGATTACAGTTTATCATGATGGTTTCATAACCACACTCTTTTGCAGCTAGTACACCGTGTACGCAACAATAGTCAAATTCTATTCCTTGACCAATTCTATTAGGCCCGGAACCAAGTACGACAATTTTTTTCTTATCGGAAATGATGGATTCGTTTTCGTATTCAAAAGTAGAGTAGTAGTAAGGTGTTTCTGCCGGAAATTCGGCTGCACAAGTATCTACGAGTTTATAAACACGCTGTATGCCCAATTCTTGTCTTTTCTTAAATACCTCGCTTTCTAAACAACGTACTAAATGAGCAATTTGTCTATCTGCATATCCCTTTTGTTTCGCTTCAAAAAGGAGGTCTTTAGGAAGGTTCGATATATTGAATTTCTCAATCTTTTTCTCTAATAAAATTAAATTTTCAATTTCTCGTAAAAACCATTCATCTATTCTTGTTTTTTCATGAATGGTTTTAAAAGGAATCCCCAGTTTTATGGCATCATAGATATGGAAAAGACGATTCCAACTCGGGTTGGATAAACTTTCCAAGAGTTGGTCTTGGTTGGTTAATTCTCTACCGTCAGCTCCTAAACCGTTTCTTCCGATTTCAAGTGATTGACAGGCTTTTTGCAGGGCTTCTTGGAAAGTTCTTCCAATTCCCATTACTTCACCAACAGATTTCATCTGCAGACCTAAATGTCGGTCAGAACCTTTGAATTTATCGAAATTCCAACGTGGTATTTTTACGATAACATAATCCAATGTAGGTTCAAAAAAGGCAGAAGTAGTCTTAGTGATTTGATTTTTTAATTCGTCTAAACGATATCCGATAGCCAACTTTGCAGCAATTTTTGCAATGGGGTATCCGGTTGCTTTAGAGGCTAAGGCAGAAGATCTTGAAACTCTAGGGTTTATCTCAATAGCGATAATATCTTCGTTCTCATCATCACTTACAGCAAATTGGACGTTGCAACCTCCTGCAAAATCTCCAATGGCACGCATCATTTTGATGGCCATATCTCGCATTTTTTGGTAAGTTGTATCGCTTAATGTCATTGCAGGAGCAACCGTAATAGAATCTCCTGTGTGAATCCCCATTGGATCCATATTTTCGATAGAACAAATAATAACTACATTGTCGTTATTGTCTCTTAATAATTCCAATTCATACTCCTTCCAGCCCAATACTGCCTTATCAATCATTACTTCATGAATAGGCGAAGCGTGTAATCCACGCGTCAATAACTTTTCATATTCTTCTTCATTGTGAACAAATGCGGCACCGCTACCACCTAGGGTAAATGAAGGACGAATACAAAGAGGGAAACCGTATTCTTGAGCAATTTCTTTTCCTTCCAAGAACGACTTAACTGTGGTTTGTGGTGCCATTGGAACACCAATTTCCTGCATCAGGGTTCTAAATTTTTCACGGTCTTCGGTAATCTCTATTGCATCGATGTCTACACCAATAATATTTACACCATATTCTTCCCAAATTCCCATTTCATCACAAGTAATACAGAGGTTGAGAGCGGTTTGACCGCCAACCGTAGGTAAAACGGAATCAATGTTATGGTTTTCCAGAATTTTTATAATGGATTCAGGCTCTAGCGGTTCGAGATATACATTATCCGCAACCACTTTATCAGTCATTATAGTTGCAGGATTAGAATTGATAAGTGTAACTTCAATACCCTCTTCTCTGAGAGAACGAGCGGCTTGAGAACCAGAGTAGTCAAACTCACAAGCTTGACCGATTACAATAGGACCACTTCCTATTATTAATACAGATTGAATAGAAGTATTCCTTGGCATACTGAGGACGAGTTTATGTTTCCGCAAAAATAGAATTTATTATCATTCAGCCAATAGTCTGTATTCTCTTTTTCAGAATTTGTTTGTAAATGTTTGCGTTTGGTGATAACAAGATACTCAACAAATATTAAAAAATTGACTATTAAATTTGTTTGCCTTATATTCGCAGTCTAAAATATACATACACATTATGAAAAGAACATTTTTATCCGCTTCATTACTGATGGCAATCGGAGTGAGTGCAGGAGGATTTCAATTGAATGTACAAGGAGTTCGAGCAATCGGAATGGGAGGTGCTTATACAGGCTTAGCCCATGGTCCTGCCACTGCTTATTTTAATCCTGCGGGATTGACGAGCATTAAGGGGCATCAGGTTAATTTCGGAGTGAATTTTATTTCTCCATCGATTTCCTTACAAACAGAAAGTACTGATAACATTGATCAAACAACCGGAATGGCTACGCCTTTACACCTTTATTATGGTGGGCAAATAGGAGAGAAGCTATTCATAGGTATGGCTATCAATAATCAATTTGGTTCTAAATCTTCATTTAAAGATGATTGGGAAGGAAAGTATATAGTACAAAACATAGGGTTAACGACTTTTATGTTTCAACCTACGGTAGCGTACAAAGTGATGGATAAGTTGAGCATAGGTGCGGGGTTGGTTTATACAACTGGAGCCTTTTCTTATGAAAAAGCAGTGCCTTTAACCTCGTCAACCTATCCGTATGGCAAAGCTCATCTGGAAGGTAAAGGAACTTCTTTTAGTTATAATATTGGTATTCACTCGCAAATATTAGACAATGATAAAATGAGTTTAAGTTTAGGTGTGGATTATCGTTCGGCAATCGATTTGCAATTGAAAAACGGTACAGCTACTTTTACTAATATTCCGCCTTCTTTGCAAGATAAATTCCCTGCGAAAACAGGCTTTACCGGAGGTTTAACATTGCCTTCTGTAACAACTGCAGGTTTGGCTTTTAAATATAAATTTGCAGACAGTAGTTCATTGACTTTTGTTTATGATTTTGTTAGTACCGGTTGGTCTAGTTACGATACCCTATCGTTTGATTTTGAGAATGAGCAAACACCCGATTCTAAAACCGTAAAAAATTGGCAGAATGTAACCGCTCATCGTTTTGGGTTTGAATATCACCGAGGTAAAATGTATTATAGAATTGGAGGGGCTTACGACCAATCTCCAATTCCTGATGGTTATGTTAGTCCGGAACTACCTGACGCTACCCACTTTGAACCAACAGCAGGTTTAGGAATGGACGTAACCGAAAAGATACACGTAGATGTTTCGTATCTTTCGCAAAATTACTCAAGAACGGCGTCGCTTATCGATGCAGGATTCTCTGCAAAATACAACAGAAGAGTTAGTGTATTTAGTATAGGAGCATCAATTAAATTTTAATCCAACCTCATAAAATAAAATATCATGAAAAACTATATATACATTTCCGCAATCGGATTAGCCCTATTAAGCGGATGTAAAAAAACAGCTTTCGATGCGGTAGAAAGAACACCGGGAACAGCAAATTTTAAACATTATATTTCCGTAGGGAATTCGCTTACACAAGGTTATCAAGATGGCGGATTGTATGAAGAAGGACAGTCTATGTCTTATCCTTCAATTTTAGCTAAGCAAATGGCTAAAGTACAACCCAATATGGATGAATTTAAACAACCAATGGTTACCGGAAATGGTTCCGGTTATATGCACTTAGCTTATATAAACGGGCAAATTCAAGTCGTAAAACCGGACGATGCAGGAGGCTATTCAGCCGATCCTTCATGGGCGAATTGGGGAACAGCAGAGAAATCACAGAAGTATAATAATTTAGCAGTTGCCGGAATCAAGTTAGTTCAATGTGTGAATCTAACAACCCAAGATAAACAGGTAAACCCGATTATTCTAGGAGGAGTTCATACAATGCTATTTAATCAAGATGGAAATCCTTATGCACGTTTCATGGATTTTGGAGCTTCTGAAATTCCTTTGATTGGAGGAACTGCAATTTCTTATTTAGAACACGTAAAACAAAGTAATGCAACCTTTTTTACCAATTGGTTGGGAAATAATGATGTATTAGGCTATGTCATAAATGGAGGAGTAGAAAATAAACCTTTCGCTAGTTTTGGAATAAATTTAGATTTGAATGCTCTTTCGGATGAACAAGAATTTGCAGATAAATATGATTCCATAGTTAAAGCCTTTTATGATATGGGAGCAAAAGGTATATGTGCTAATTTACCAAAAATAACCTCAATTCCATATGTAACCACTTTTACGGTCGATAAGCTTAAAAACGACTATAATTATCCTAAAGTTTGGATAACCGATTTGAACGGAAATGTCAGAGAAGCAACCAATAAGGATTATGTGCTTTTGGGAGCATCATCATCGATAGCAACCGGAAAAGGAACAACACAATCTAACCCGTTTGATAATGCAGAGGTTTTGGATGAAAACGAAGTGGCTCTTGCCCAAGCACACACGATAACCTTAAATGGACACATTCAGGAAATTGCTTCAAAATATGGTTATCCTGTTGTAGATATGTACAATTTTATGGACGGTTTAACGGCAGGATATACCTTTGAAGGAATAGATATGACGGCAAAATATATCGAAGGAGGTACATTCGGATTGGATGGAATCCACCCGAATCCTAGAGGATATGCCGTTGTAGCTAATAAATTTATCGAAGATATAAATGCCTTCTACGGCTCAAATATACCGAAGGTAATCGTAGGGAATTACAGAGGAGTAGTTTTTCCTTAAAAGAATAATTAGGGCGTTCCCCCAAAAGCAAAAAAGAGCATATCCTTTCAGGAAACGCTCTTTTTTGCTTTTGGGGTCGGGCTATCCACTATATCTTTTGCCCTCCAAAAGGAGGGAGGGCAAAAGGATGCCGTTCCTATCCCTAACGCGAGTGTAATGAGTGCTAAGAAAGTGAGTTTTAGTTTCTTTAGACGATGAATATTTTCTTTGCTTATGCTCAAAACAACAAACTTTAAGAATTTTTGAATCTTTCTTTTTTCCAATACTGTCATTGTAAAATTTTGTAGTAACACGTTACAACAAAAATTTTACGCCTAAGTCTTGAAAAAAATAAATTCTTCAAATTCTCCATAAAGTTCATTGCATTGAGCATAGCCCCAGCTATGGAAAGAAAATATGAAGAAATATAAAGTAAATAAAAGCACTTTATGGTGCTCATTATGCTCGTTTTAGGGATTCCAACTAACGTTAAAATACAATGTTGATAATCAAATGATTACAAAATAGTCGTAATTTTTACGTTAGCTCAAAAACTCAACTGTTTTTTCACAGTCGCTTAATTATCCCTAACGCAGTGAGTGTAAAGCAGTCATGTTAATAACACAAACAATAGATTAAATCACTACAAACGCAGACCGAATAGAAATTTTTATTACTTTCGGAAACTTTAAAATTAATTAATAACAAAGAGTATGAGTTCAGCAACAAAAGATTTTCATAATCAAATGCAAGTAATGGGACATCCTGCAGGGTTGTTCGTGTTATTTTTTACGGAAATGTGGGAGCGTTTCAGTTACTATGGAATGCGTGCAATCTTAGTATTGTTTCTAGTCAGTTCAATAGCCGATGGAGGTTGGGAATGGACAAATGCAGAAGCCATGCGACTGTATGCCTTTTATACCAGTTTTGTCTATTTAACCCCAATATTCGGTGGGATGATAGCCGACAAAATCACTGGCTACAAAAAAGCCATTATGATAGGAGCAATACTAATGACCGCAGGACACGCCTCTATGGCAGTAGAAACCGAGTGGTCGTTTTATTTAGGGTTGACCTTATTGGTTGTAGGTAATGGAATGTTTAAGCCGAACATATCTTCAATCGTAGGTGGATTATACAAAGGAAATGAAGAAAAAAGAGATGGTGGATACACTATTTTCTATATGGGGATAAACGCAGGGGCGTTCTTAGGAATGATGCTTTGTGGATTCTTAGGTGAATTTGTAGGTTGGAGTTATGGTTTCGGGTTGGCTGGTATCTTTATGTTTGTTGGAACAATAACATTTTATTATTATCAAAATATATTTGGTAAACTAGGTGATACGCCTGTTAAAATAAACGAAGAAAATATAGTAGAAGAAGTAAAGACAGAAGCCGAACAACATAAAGCAGATGAAGATAAAAAAGTAGAAAAAGACCGGTTAATTGTAATCGGAATTTTAGCTTTCTTTACCATCTTCTTTTGGATGGCATTTGAACAAGCCGGAGGTTCAATGACTATCTTTGCAAAAGATTATACCGATAGAGTTTTAAGTGGAGGAATGGCAACTGCTTTTACAGCTATTAATGCTATTATTACTATTGTTCCTTTAGCTATTATTACTTGGGTATTATTCTTATTGGCAAAAGTAACGGTAAAAAAATACGCTATCTCGGTTGGTTTGTTAACCATGAGCTTTATCATCATTTGGGGATTGGTAGCATGGAAAGTTGATAAGGAGTTAAATACAGTTGCTTACGAAGTGGAATATGCTTTAGATGAAGCAGTTGAGGTAGGGACGTTAAGATACGATGAACCATTTAACTTGGGTGATAATGTTGATGTAGTTATAAACGAGAAGAAAGAAATTAAAAAAGCAAGACCGGAACAAGAAGGAGTAGTAGAAATCATTCAAGCAAAAGTAGTAAATATAAAAGATAAAGAGCTTGAAGTACCCGCTTCTTGGTTTGGTATTTTAAATTCTTTATTCATCATCATGTTTGCTCCAATGTTTTCAAAAATTTGGGAAAGCAAATTCAATCCCACAGCTCCTGTGAAATTTGGTGTAGGGTTAATACTTTTAGGTTTAGGTTTTGGGGTATTGGCTTATGGAGCTTTAGGTGTAGGTGGAGAAAGTACGGTAATGGCAAGTATGGTTTGGTTAATATTGGCGTATTTATTACATACTTTAGGAGAGTTGACCATTTCACCAGTAGGATTATCTTATGTAAGTAAACTATCACCACCACATTTAATTGGTTTAATGTTTGGTTTTTGGTTTACGGCAACATTTATAGCCAATTTCTTAGCCGGAATGTTAGGAAGTTTAATCGACCCGATTATCGAAGAATATTCATTATCTACATTTTTCCTTATCTTTACCGCAATTCCAATTCTTGCCGGAGTAATCGTAATGGGGATGAATAAATTCTTATTAAAATTAATGCACGGGATAAGGTAAAATCATCATGTAATTATTGAACTTGTTTAAAGTTAACTTACTAAACTACGCGTAAAGCATTATATTTTCTGGACTTCAGCTAATTTTTATTCCATAGCTAATGGCTATGCAATAAAAATGGAGCTTTGCCAGAAAATATA
>JALWSJ010000410.1 GCA_026993705.1 Flavobacteriales bacterium | reverse complement strand
CTCGCCTGTCGGGGCGAGTCCCGACTCCCCGAAGGGTCGCCGAAGGCATTGTGCAAGAGGTGTTATTTTTTTAACAAAATAATTTACATTTTGCTTGTTTTAATCATAGAATACGTTAGGGATAGAAACGGCATCCTTTTGCCCGCCCTCCTTTTGGAGGGCAAAAGATATAGCGGATAGCCCGACCCATTTTTGCAAATGATACGTTTCGCGAGAGCGATATGTATCATTTGCAAAAATGGGGAACGCCCAAAAGATGAATTAACAATTATTTGGAACTTTCATTTCTTTGTACTTCGCCAAAAGTCCTATCTTTGTAAGAAAAAAGTATGGCTAAGCAGGAACGTTTTGACAAAGCTTATTTGCGAATGGCAAGGGAGTGGTCTAAACTTTCACATTGTGAACGAAAAAAAGTAGGGGCTTTGATTGTGAGTGGGCGAAGAATTATTTCTGACGGGTTTAACGGTACGCCTTCTGGTATGGAAAATTGCTGTGAGGATGAAAACGGAAACACAAAATGGTCGGTTCTTCATGCGGAAGCTAATGCTATCCTTAAAGTAGCCTCAAGTACTAACAGTAGCGAAGGAGCTACACTTTACCTAACGCTTTCGCCTTGTAAGGATTGTTCTAAGCTAATCCATCAATCAGGGATTAAACGATTGGTTTATATTGACGAATATAAAAACACGGAAGGTTTGGATTTTTTAAGGAAAGTAGGGGTTGAGATTATCAAAATAAACGATATAGAAGATTAGTTTCGAGACAATTATCCAATGAAAAATTATATTATCTTAACTCCTTTACTGATAGCTGTTTTTTCGGCTTTGGCATATTACATAGGAGCAGGGACTTTTGTTCCTCGACAAAACATTACGCACCAAGAAGAGGTTTCTAAATTATTGAATGTCATTGATATTATCGAAGAACGCTACGTGGATTCGATTGATAGACCAAAATTGATTGAAACTACGATTAGCGATATGCTAAAAGACCTTGACCCGCATTCTGCCTATATTTCATCGAAAGACCGAATTGCTGAGAACGAACGTTTGCAAGGTCATTTCGGGGGAATTGGTATCCGGTTTATCATATTGAGAGATACATTAATGGTAACCAATGTTATTGAAGGAGGCCCTGCTCAAAGAGCCGGTATTTTACCTTCTGACCGAATTGTTTCCGTTGATGATTCCACCATTGCAGGGGTTCATCTTTCGATTGAGGATGTACACAAAAAATTAAAAGGAGAAAGCAGTACTCCAGTGGAATTGACCGTTTTCAGAAAAGGAAAAACACATAAAATTGATATTATACGCGGGGATATACCGCTACCTTCTATTAATGCGTATTACATGCTTCAAGACAGCATAGGATATATTAAAATTGATAATTTTTCGGATAAAACAGGACGTGAATTTGCTGTGGCTATCGGGGATTTAAAACGTAAGGGAGTCAAGTCTTTGCTTTTGGATTTAAGAAACAACGGAGGTGGTTATATGCACACCGCTGTAAGTGTAGCCGATGAATTTTTACCCGACGGCACACTCATCGTTTATACAAAGGGGGCTCATCAACCTAAACGAGAAACCTTTGCTACGAGCTACGGAAACTTTGAAAATGGCGATGTTGTGGTGCTAATAAATAGTGCTACCGCTTCTGCCAGTGAAATTGTAAGTGGGGCATTGCAAGACAATGACAGAGCTACCATTGTTGGAAGACGCTCATTTGGAAAAGGCTTGGTACAACAACCCATTGAACTGGAAGATGGTTCTGAGATGCGTTTGACCGTTTCGAGGTATTATACGCCAACAGGAAGGTGTATTCAGAAAGAATACGGAGAGGGTATCGACTATGAAGCCGATTTAATGAACCGTTATGAGCATGGTGAATTAGAAAACAAAGATAGTGCTCACTTTGACAATCTTGAAAAGTTTGTAACACCAAAAGGCAAAGTAGTTTATGGTGGTGGTGGAATCATGCCCGATGTATTTGTGCCGATTGATACGGCAGGAGCTTCGTTTTACTACACTCAATTGGTGTATTCACCTGCTTTTAGGGATTTTTGTTTTGATTACATTGACAAAAACAGAGACAAACTAAACTATAAAAATGTAGAGGATTTTAATCAAAATTTTAATGTATCTGATAAGTTACTGAACGCATTTATCCAATACGCTGAAAAGGAAACGGGAATCAGTAAAAACGAAAAAGAGTTCAAAAAATCAAAGGAGCGAATTAAAAATCAGCTGAAAGCGGAACTCGCTACTTACTTGTTTGATGTAAACGCCCGTCAACTCATTATTATGCCTTTTGATAAAGATGTGCAAAAAGGCATAGAAGTATTGGAGAAAGAACAATGAATTCCCTTTACCAAATAAAGCCTAAATTTCAACAATTACTACACCCTATTTTAAGTCGGTTGTACAAATGGGGCGTATCTGCCAATCAAATTACGGTAGTTTCCATCGTGTTATCTTTTTTACTAGGGATTTGTGTGTTTTTTTCCGCACAATTACCCAAGTTGATTCTTGTACTTCCCTTAGGTATACTCCTTCGGATGATGTTAAACGCCTTGGACGGAATGATGGCTAGAACCTACAATATGCAAAGTCAATTAGGAGAAGTGCTTAACGAAATTGGAGATGTACTTTCGGATATAGCCATCGTTTTACCTTTTGCCTTTTTACCAAATTTATCCTCCACTTCTGTTTGGGTATTTGTTCTTTTAAGTGTTCTAAACGAGTTTGCAGGTGTATTATCCAAAGCTCTCGGTAAACAACGCAGATACGATGGCCCTATGGGAAAAAGTGACCGGGCTTTATTTATAGGTATTTATAGTTTGGTCTATTATTTCTGGAACGATTTTGCACAGCAATACAGCGGTAATATATTTGCTGTTGCGTCTATTTTAATTGCTATCAGTACATTCATTCGATTAAAAAAATCGCTTGTATGAATCTAAGCACTCAACAAGCGGTTACCTTTCTTTACTTTGCAGTAATTTTCGGTCTGCTCAGTATTGTTACACTCATTTTTTGGTCTATCAATCGTAAGAAAAAAGACGATAATTCTGCTCTAATTCTGCTCAAAATAAAATCTTGGCGGTACATCATCATCGGAATTTTTGCCGTAGCAACAACCCCTTTTTGGGTCAGTTCAACTATACTCTGTTGGGTTTCGGTATTGGCATTTCAGGAACTCGCTGGTATCATCCCACTCAAAACCGGCAAACGCCCATTCCTATACCTCGGTATTTTACTGATAACCAACCAATATATCAACAGTTCTCACCTACCGGTTTTTGTTCTCACAATCCCCGTAATCACAATTTTAGCACTAACATACGCTCGAATAAAACAAAAAAATCAATCCCAAAAACTTCTGATTCTTTCACTTTTTATAAGCGGTTACTTACTGAGTTTTACGCTATTAATTCTAAAAACAGATGTACATCTTTTTCTGTTTCTAATTACGCTCACAGCCCTTAATGACGTATTTCAATACACCTGGGGTAATCTTTTCGGCAAACACAAAATCATCCCCACAATCAGCCCCAATAAAACGTGGGAAGGATTTATCGGAGGCATCCTTTCAACGATTCTTTTAGCCAACTTGCTTTATTTTTTCACCCCTTTCACGCACACAGAATTATCAATAACCGGATTACTACTAAGCATAGCCGGATTTTTAGGCGACGCCCTCATCTCAGCCATCAAGCGAAAGCTAAAGATAAAAGACACAGGAACCGCCATACCCGGACACGGAGGTATAATGGACAGGTTAGATTCACTCGTACTAACAGCTCCGGTATTTTATTTAGTTTTGCTTGGTTTAGGATAATCATTTGGGCGTTCCCATTACAGCATAAAAAAAGAAGTTTCGTTGCACTCTACTACTTTTTAACGCTGTAATGGTCGGGCTATCCACTATATCTTTTGGGTTGCATAGGTGCAACAACCCAAAAGGATGCCGTTCCTATCCCTAACGCGTGTTGAATGAAGTATAAGAAAGTGAATTTTAGTTTTCTTAGACGATGAATAATTATTTTGCATAGCCCCAGCATAATATATAATTCTTGCATGCCTTCAAAGACAGTAGTATCCCCTTTTTGTGTAATGATTGACATTTTTTTGGAAAATAAAAGACCGCCTTGAAAGAGGGCGGTCTTTAGATTTATGAAAAAAAATAGAACAGATTACTCCACTACTATACGCATTGTTCTCTGATTATTTTTTATGGTAATAGTTGCAAAATAAACGCCTTTTTCTATATCGCCTAAATTTATTACTTGTTTGTTTTTAGTTACTATAATATTTCCCGTTACTAATTTCCCGTCTACCGAATACACTGACAAGATTGCTTTTTCTTTGCTTTCAATGGTAAACTGTCCGTTGTTGGGGTTAGGATAAACACTAATGTTCATCGAAGAAAGTTCATCAATACCAACACTGGTTATACTTACGCAAGCAGAAGTGTCTGTACATCCATTTTCCGTTACTTCCACAGCATAGTTGCCATTAGCAATTGCTGTAAATGACTGTCCGGTTTCTCCGGCGATAGCGACATTTCCATTGTCGCAATCCAACCATTGGTACGTAGCATTGCTATTATTAGCCGTAATTATCACCCCACTTACCGAAGTTGTATTATCCGAAACTGAATTGATTGTTAAGTTTAACGTTACCACACTATCACAGCCTGCTATATTGGTTAAGATATAGGTTGCTGTATTATTGGAGCTAGTGTAAGTATTTCCGTCTATCCATGTATAACTATTACAAGCTGAAACTACATCTGTACCTGTAGTACTGTTGTTAATGGTTAAATTAAGAGTAACAACACTATCACAACCTGCCACATTTGGTATGGTATCCATGTAAGTTCCGCTTTGAGACCAAGTATATGTTCCACTTGGGGAAGTGTAGTTACCACAAGCTGTTGGGGAGATAGTGCTTGAAGTGGGTTGATTTACCATTACACTCACTGTTTGTGTCATCTCTCTTGGACAAACAGAGAAAACTCCTTCTATCCAATTGGACGTTGCTCCTATTAAAGAAAATCCTGATAACGTACCATCATTACCATTGTTTGTGTTATCTGTTAAGGTTGTTGTTGAAGTATTATTTCCCCCGGCAATTCCTTGATTAAAATTATAATAAGATATTAACCCCGACTCATTACCGGTTAGTTCAACATTCATAGTTGCGTTAATTTCAGCAGTGCTTCTTACAACATTCCAAACTCTAATCTCGTCTATTGAGCCGTTGAAATCACTACCTCCCCAAGGAGTATCTCCAATTCTAAAAATTCCTGTACCTACAAAGTCGCTGTTAGTGTTATGCGAAGCTACCAATATTCCATCTCTATAAATTTTCTGAGTATTTGTATTTACATCATACGTTCCCGCCCAATGATGCCAAAGGGTATCCGTATAAATAGCTGTTGTATTCGCATCATTAAACCAAAACGCAAAAGTAAATGTATTATTACTTCTAAACCCAAAATGAAGACCATGATTAGTACTATTTGTTCCTAGACCTAAAATATAGTCATACGAACTGGATGATTTCCTTTTTGCCCATGCTTCAATCGTGAAAGAAGAACCAGCAATATTGATACCATTGACATCCACATGGTCATTATTCCCATCAAAATCTAATGCATTTTCTTGCCTTTTGGCATACACATTATACATCATATTATTGGATAATGCACTTGTGTTAAAACTTAATCCGTTTCCCGTTCCGGCAATAGGTCCATCTACTATAGTATCATTGGTATTGTCTCTTAAATAGTATATTACTCCCGATTCTGATGAATTTGTTGTTACCGTTGTAGAATCTCCGGCACATAGTCCCGTGTTGGTAATAGATATAGATTGGTCTAATATATTTATTGCATATATAGTTAAATGCAATATATCTATACTATCACATGCAGAGTTACCAGTTTGAGATAAAATACGGTAAACTGTTGTATCCGTTGTATAAGTATTGCCATCTACCCAAGTGTAACTACCACAAGCTATAACCGTATCTTGAATACCTGTTTTTGCACAACTTTCAGCAGCTCCTACATCCCTTCTACCTCCTACAACTGAACCATTTTGTGCATCTGCCATATCTATTGGGTTTCCCCTGTTTATAGCTACCGACCCTGTTCCTGGTAACATTGTTTGGGTATTACCTCCATTGTACCCTAAAGGTTGTAAATTTAGTAGTGTACTTGCTATATTGGTTTGATCAGTGCTTATAGCACCACTCGGTACATCACTAAATATATTGTAACCTCCTGACGTTATTCCTTGATTAAAATTTCCTCCGCCATTTAATGCCACAATACTACTAGTTGTATTAATCATAGAGGAATAAGCACACACTCCACCACTAGAAGATTGAGCGGTATTTCCACTTATGGTGGAATTGGTAATTATTACGGAAGAAGCATCAGCATCTGCATACAACCCTCCACCAGAAGATTGAGCAGTATTTCCACTAATAGTGGAATTGGTAATTATTATTGATGTAAAAGTGGGAGTTGCTCCTATAGAGCCAACAACTATAGAGTTCAATCCACCTCCATTACCAATAGCCGTATTCCCACTAATAGTGGAATTAGTAATCATTGTACACAAAGGAACAGATACAGTATTCATATACATAGCAACAGAGGCTACCCCTCCTCCGTCACTAATAGCTATATTATTTTTAATCATACTATTTTTAATATGTAAAGTATCTGAACCTTGAAGATACAGTACTGCTCCCCCATATCCGTCAAAATTAACACCACTTCCGTTACCATTTATGAGCACTAAACTGTCTAATACTACTTTTCCGGCTCCATTAAAAGAAAAGATACGCGAGTTATTATTCCCTGAAATGTACAATGTATTGGTTGTCGTGTATAATCCTTTTATAGTAATATCTCTGCTACCAAAGTCTATTTCTCCTGTAGTTAGGATAATTGTATCACTAACCGCACTGATTAAATTAGGATCGAAACGAATTGTATCACCACTTGTTGCATCTAGAGATGCTTGCCTTAGAGAACCTGCTCCGTTGTCATTGGTATTGATCACAATTATTGTTGTTGCATACCCCATCATTACGATAAAGAAGGTTGTTGTAAATAATAGTATTTTCTTCATAATTATAATTTAAGTTCAACTCATGACAACTAAAGAATACACCAATCATTGTTTTTTTATGCCAACAGTGTTTTTATCATGTATAATATATAGATATAAAAGCCCACTTCTTTCAACATGGTCTTCTTTGGCAAACAAATAATAAGTTATTGCTTCACTACTCTTTTGATAATTACTATATCTCCGTTTTGGATTTTCACAAAGTAAATGCCATCTTCATGATTAGATAAATCTATTGTAACGATATTAGTTTGGGGTATTTTATAAACAACTTTTTGCCCAACAATACTATACACTATAACTGTTGTTTGTTGTTTTATATCACCCAATTGTACCGTAAACAGTCCTTTTGTTGGATTGGGATAAATACTAACGTTATTTGCAAAAGTATTTTCATCAATGCCAACACTGGTTATATTTACACAAGCCGATGTATCAGTACAGCCATTTTCGAATAATTCGACTGCATAGTTACCGTTAGCTGTTGCTGTAAATAATTGTCCTGTTTCTCCAACAATAGCGGTATTTCCATTGTCGCAATCCAACCATTGGTACGTAGCATTGCTATTATTAGCCGTAATTACCACCCCACTTACCGAAGTTGTATTATCCGAAACGGAATTGATTGTTAAGTTTAACGTTACCACACTATCACAGCCTGCTATATTGGTTAAGATATAGGTTGCTGTATTATTGGAGCTAGTGTAAGTATTTCCGTCTATCCATGTATAACTATTACAAGCAGAAACTACATCTGTACCTGTAGTACTGTTGTTAATGGTTAAATTAAGAGTAACAACACTATCACAACCAGTCGCATTGGTTAAGGTGTACATCGCGATATTGTTTGAACTCGTATAAGCGATTCCGTCAATCCATGTATAACTATCACAAGCAGTTTGGGTGTCGGTTCCACTATTTGTAATTACATTTAAATTTGAAACAGCTATATCCGCAAGATTATTAATATCAGCACCTATTCGAATGGCGTCAAAAGCAAGTCCGGAAGCTATTGTTCCTCCGACAGTTTCGCCCGAAACATTTAAACTCCAATCTCCGGTGTCATAATTGTAAGAAAAATTAACCTGAGCGATTTCAGATGTACGTGCAAGGCTAACAACAGCCCCTAACGCAGCACCATCAACTCCCCAATTGGAATGATTCCCCGGACTACCGATAAAAATTTGTTCAGTACCCGAAGCACCACCTGTATAAAGACTAACTCCTGCCCAGCCGTTGGTAGCAAAGTTGGTTACACTATTACTGTTAAAAGTTAATTGCAATACATCTCCGGATCCCAGTGGTTGAGAGAAATTTGCAAAAGCAGTAGTCATACTGGAATTTCCTTCGGTTGATGCAATGTTATTTGACACGATTAAATCTCCAGAGGTAATATTCCAAGCAGTATTATTAGCAAAATTATCTGAAAAAAGTGTTGCTCCACTACTGTGATTTACCGTTACGCTTACCGTTTGGCTCATTTGTTTCGGGCAACTAGAGAAAGCACCTTCTATCCAATTGGACGTTGCTCCTGTTAAAATAAATCCTGATAAAGTTCCATCATTACCATTGTTTGTATTGTCTGTTAAGGTTGTTGTTGAAAAATTATATCCCCCGGCAATACCTTGATTAAAATTATAATAGGATATTAACCCCGACTCATTACCGGTTAGTTCAACATTCATCGTTGCGTTAATTTCACTAGCCGTTCTTACTGTATTCCAAACTCTAACTTCGTCTATTGAACCGTTGAAAGCACTACCTCCCCAAGGGGTATCTCCAATTCTTAATGTTCCTGAGCCTAAAAAATGGTTGTTAGTGATATGCGATGCTACTAATATTCCATCTCTATAGATTTTTTGTGTATTTGAAGTTGTATCATACGTTGCTGCCCAATGGTGCCACAGGGTATCCGTATAAGTAGCTGTTGTATTCGCATCATCAAACCAAAAAGCAAAGGTGAATTTGTCATTATTTCTAAACCCGAAATGGAGTGCATTATCGTTGCCGGGGGTGCCTTGCCCCAAAATATAGTCATACGAACCGGATGTTTTCCTTTTTGCCCATGCTTCAATGGTAAAAGAAGAGCCGGCTATATTGATGCCGTTGACATCTACATAGGTATTATTCCCATCAAAATCTAATGCATTTTCTTGCTTTTCGGCATATACATTATAAGTCATACTGTTAGACAATGCACCTGTATTGAAGCTCAGCCCACTTCCCGTTCCGGCAACAGGTCCCTCCACAATAGTATTGTTGGCATTGTCTCTGAGGGAGTACACCACTCCTGTTTCAGATGAAGCGGTTGTTACCGTTGTAGAATCTCCGGCACAAAGTGCCGTATTGGCTATAGATACGGATTGGTCAGCGATTGAGTTTATTGTCAAGTTGATGGTAATTACACTATCACAACCTGCGGCATTAGGAATAGTATCCATGTAAGTACCGCTTTGTGTCCAAGTGTAGTTACCACTTGGGGAAGTGTAGCTATCGCAAGCAGAAATTGTTGACGCACTAAAAGATAATCCTGTCTCTGCTGCCCCAACATCTCTAGTATTACAAACGGGGCCATTTTGAGCATTACTCATATCTGAAGGATTACCTGCATTAATAGCTACCGAGCCAGCTCCCGGTAACATTGTTCGAGTTGAACCACCATTGTATGCCAATGGTTGTAAATTTAATTGTGTACTTGTTATGTTAGTTTGGTCTGTACTAACTGCTCCACTGGGTGCATCACTAAATATATTATAACCTCCTGATATTATTATTGGACTTTGACTATTAATAAAATTCCCTCCTGCGTTTAAGGCAACAATACTACTAACTATGTTAATTACTGAAGAAGAAGAAAAAGAATTAGAATACACTCCACCTGCAAAACCACTAGCTGTATTTCCACTAATGGTGGAATTGCTAATCGTTACAATAGAAGAAGACTGAGCAGAAGAATATATTCCTCCCCCATAACTATTATTAGCCGTATTACCACTAATGGTAGAATTAGTAATGAATACTGTAGAAGACATAGCAGAAGAATACACCCCACCACCAAAACTAGCCGTATTCCCGCTAATAGTGGAATTAGTAATGGTTATTGAAGAAGACAGAGCATCAGAATACACCCCTCCCCCATCATGCAAAGCTGTATTCCCACTAATAATGGAATTAGTAATGCTTACATAAGAACTAGGTGAGGAAGAATACACACTACCTCCATAACCATTAACCGAATTATTGTTTCTAATCACAGAATTATTTATATGTAGTGTATCTCCACCATTTTCATAATATACAGCACCACCATATCCGCTATTATATGCACCGTTACCGTTACCATTTATAAGCACTAAAGAGTCTAATACTACTTTGGCTGCTCCATTAAAAGAAAAAATTCTAGAACTATTGTTTCCAGAAATAAACAATGTATCTGTATTATTATACAATCCTACAATGGTTATGGATTTACCACTAAAATCTATATCTCCTGTCGTTAATATAATAGCAGCACTACCAGCACTAATTAAATTAGAATCAAAACGAATGATATCTCCATCTATTACTACATTTGAAGCTGCTCGTAAGGAGCCCACTCCACTATCATTGGTATTGGTTACGGTTATTGTTGTGGCATGCCCAATCATTCCAATGAATAAAATTATTGTAAATAGTATTATTTTCATAGAAAATTTATTTTTGATTGTGTTTGTAAATACTTCTTTTTTCATAACATTATAATTTCTGTTCGGAACGCAAGAAATAAAAAATGTTCCAATCCGCCATTTTTTTTGTCATGAATGACCGATTTTTGTCATGATTGACGTTAAAAGGGTAAATTATTTCTAAAATTCCTGGAATAAGGCACTTGGTGTTTTCCTACAGTTATGTGAGAAGCGGTTTTTTCTTTAATATAGTTTTTATTGACTAAATAGGAACGGTGCACCCTAATAAAGCAATGAGGCAACTCACTTTCTATTTTTTTGAGAAGTTTGCGTTGTAT
>JALWSJ010000409.1 GCA_026993705.1 Flavobacteriales bacterium | reverse complement strand
AAACAGCAATAATTCCTCCTAGAGCCAAGCTACCCGTATCTCCCATAAACACTTGAGCCGGATACGCGTTATACCACAGAAAGCCAATGGTTGCTCCAATAAAAGCACTAATAAAAATCACCAATTCGCCGGCGTTTGGGATATACATAATATTGAGATAGTCAGCGAAAATGGCGTTTCCCGACAGATAGGCAAAAACCGCCAATGTTCCTCCGATTATTGCTGAAGTACCTGTCGCCAAACCATCGAGCCCATCCGTCATATTCGCACCATTTGACACCGCCGTAACAATAATGATTACCATGGGAATAAAAATTAACCACCCATACTCTTTTAGGGCATCCGGCAACAACCAGGTATAGTCGAACTCATTATTCTTTACAAAAGGAATTGTCGTTTTTGTTGATTTTCCCTCTACCCATTCATAATTCTTTTTTGATTCACTATCTTCGTGCATTTCATGTGTATAAGGCGAATCTTCAAAATAAACTTTCTCTTTAACAATTACGTCATCACTAAAATACAAGAGAGAGCCAACGATAACTCCAACTCCGACTTGTCCTATTACCTTAAACTTCCCTGCTAACCCTTCTTTGTTTTTCTTAAATACTTTTATATAATCATCGATAAAACCAATAACACCAAGCCACACCGTAGCCACCAACATAGTTATCGTGTAAATGTTATTAAGTTTAGCAAACAACAGCGTTGGAATGATGATAGCTCCCAAAATAATCAAGCCTCCCATGGTTGGCGTCCCTGCTTTTTCTAACTGACCTTCAAGACCTAAATCTCTAACCGATTCCCCTACTTGGAGTTTTTGTAACTTCTTTATCAATTTCCCACCAAAAGCCATTGAGATAAGTAGAGAAACCAAAAGCGTCAAACTCGCCCTAAAGGAAATATAACCAAACAAACCTTCTCCGGGAAAGTCAAAATGAGATGATAAATATTCAAATAAGTGGTAAATCATATTCTATTTATTTAGTTTGTTTAAAATTTCTATTGCTGTCATTTTATCATCGAAAGGCAAAACCTTATCTTTGATAATTTGATACTTTTCGTGTCCTTTCCCTGCTATCAAAACAACATCTCCTTTTCTTGCCAAATTACACGCTGTTTTTATGGCTTCTTCTCGATTCGTTATAGAGAGTGTCTTCCGATAATCTTTTGCGGGTACACCCTCCTCCATATCTTTAATAATTTGTTCCGGTTCTTCACTTCGTGGATTATCAGAGGTGAAAATTACTTGGTCACTCAACTCACAAGCTATACTAGCCATCAAAGGTCGCTTTCCCTGATCTCTATCTCCACCACACCCCACAACAGTAATCACCAACTCATCACCTGTACGAATATCGTTTATCGTTTCCAATACATTTTCTAAAGCATCCGGAGTATGTGCATAATCAACTATAGTGATAATCCCCGTTGGAGAAATAAAATACTCAAATCGTCCTTCCGGCGGATTGAGACTAGACAACATGGTCAAGACTTCTAACTCTTCTTTTCCTAATAATACACCAACAGCAAAAGCCACCAAAGCATTATAAGCATTAAAACGTCCTATCAACTTGGTATAAACCTCTTTGTTGTTAATCGTCAAAAGCGTACCATCCAATCTATTTTCAAGGATTTTTACATTAAAATCGGCTATACTATTCAATCCGTAAGTATATCTTTTAGCTTTGGTATCCATAACCATTGTCTCCCCATATTTATCATCAATATTAGTGAGAGCAAAAGCATCTTCCGGAAGACGATCAAAGAATTTTTTCTTCGCGACAATGTAATTATCAAATGTTTTGTGATAATCTAAATGATCTCTGCTGATATTCGTAAACACTCCACCTGTAAAATTCACCCCTGCGATTCTTTTCTGCTCTACAGCGTGAGAACTTACTTCCATAAAACAATACGCACAACCCTTTTTTATCATTTCAGAAAGCAACCTGTTTAACTCTATAGCATTAGGTGTTGTATGGGTTGCCTCAAAAACCTCGTTATGGATTTTATTTTGAACCGTTGAGATTAACCCCGTCTTCTCTCCAAACAACTTAAATAATTCATACAGTAAAGTAACCGATGTTGTTTTACCATTTGTTCCTGTTACTCCAATCAGCTTTAATTTTTCGGAAGGATTATCATAAAAATTAGAAGCAATAACACCAAGAGCTTCAGCAGAATCGTCAACGATTACATAAGTTACACCATCTACAAATGATTGAGGTGCTGTTTCGCAAACAATAGCTTTCGCACCGTTTTTTATTGCCACATCAATGTATTGATGACCATCGACATGAACACCTTTCACAGCAACAAAAACAGCATACTTTATCATGTCTCGAGAATCAAAACTAATATGCTCCACGGCTACATTGGTAGAACCCTCAATTGCTTTGATTCTAACACCATATATAATATCTTTTAAAAGTTTCATCGCTTTTATTTTTTTTTAGTATTACTCAACCAATTCTATGGTAACCAACTGACCGTTAATTATTCTACTTCCGGGATTAACAGATTGGGTTTTAACAACACCACTTCCTACAGCTCTAACACTCAATCCTTTTGATTCCAATAAATAAAGAGCATCACCTAACCCCATTCCTTTCACATTAGGCATTAGGTTGTTATTTATATTTTCTTTATAAAAATCAACCTCATCTTCTTTCGTACTCGTTCTCACCCACTCATACTCTTCAGCCTTATCTTGTATAGGAATTTTCATTTTCCGCATTACTTTTTCGAGCTCCGGTTTATACCCATTTTTTGAATACGGCATCTTTAGCGAAGTTTCCTCAACCGTGTTTACATTATCCAATCCGTTTGCATATATTTTAT
>JALWSJ010000408.1 GCA_026993705.1 Flavobacteriales bacterium | reverse complement strand
AAGACATTAATGAAAACCAAAACAAAATATTTAATTATTATTATTCTGACCTTTATTTTTACGGGTTGTTCGACTGATATAAACTTAAAAGATTATATTGATAAATCAGCACCATTTCAATTAAACATAAATCAAACAGACACTGAAACCGGACTGACTACAAAAAGAACTTTTGAACTGCCAGTAAATTCAGAAAAATGGATAAAATTAATTGATTGGACTGAAAACAATAAGAACGGTTGGCAATTTTCACTTGCTTCTTATATTGCTGATATTTCTATAATTCAAGGTGATTTTAAATTGTTATATTCAGAAAATTCAAGTGAAGTTGTAATAAGTTTTATTGATAAACAGGGAAAATCAAGGCAGTTTGTAAAAACCATTTCAAAAGGAGATTTGGATTTTTTAACGAACATAACAGATGACGGTCAAGCCAACCCTGATGGAATTAAAAATAAATGTGAAAAATGCAATATTCAAGCAGTCTATAAAGTGTCTGAAAATATAGAAAATCTGACTTTTGATATGATAAATGATTTTATTTGCACTATTGATAAATCTTGTAGTAATAACGCCGAATTCTCAGAATGGAGTAATGAAACACTCTTTAAAATAATACAAAAAAATCCTGCCTTGTATTTCAAGGTATTAAAGAAAGTAAAAAGAGAAAAACAGCGATATATTTTATCTGAATTTGAAAATCCTGTAATTGAAATTGATTATCAAAGAATGTATGACAATATTGAAAAATTGAATGTGGAACAAGAATTAAAAACAGAGTATTTGAACGCTCTTGAAATTATCGCAAAGAAGTATAATAAAGAAATTGAAAAATAAAGCACGAAAGCACAACAAAGGCTCATAGTGCATGCCGCAATTAATTGTAAATATGACAATTAAACATTAAATGAAGATATCGGTAAATAGAAAAATATAACTTTGAAACTGCGGCACGCACCATAGCCCCAACCGTTACCACACATTTGAAAAATGAAAATAGAAACAATAATAACAACACTAAAATCCGAATTAAACGGATTAACAGAAACATATAAAGATGATATACAAAGTCTACTAAAGGAAGTTGAAAAACTAACAGAAGTTTCTTCAGATTTTGACCAAAACTGGGTTGGACAATGGGCTTCATCAAATTATAACGTTTATAATGATTTTATTGAAAATAAAGGAAATATTAGAATTGATAAGGAAGGAATACAAACGTTTATTGAAAAGAAAAGTGGTATTAGAATAGAGGATATAAAAAATAAAATCACGCCTATATCAAAAGCATATAGAAATTATCAAGATAGACTCGTTACAGAACTATCAGTAATTAAATTAAACGACAACTTGAAGACGGAATCTGAACTACTTAATAAAATAGAATCTCACGAGTGGGGTATTTCTCCATGGGATTATGTAAAAATGAGAAGACCAAAAACTTTCTTTACTTATGACCCAAGTATTTTGAATAAAGGACTTGACACTCCTCCTCATTTAATTATTGGAGGAGAATTAATGTCTTTATTTTCCATTTTGGCATCAATTGAAAATTTTGAAAAAATCACAAAACGAGTTTTAAGACAACTTGAAATTAAGTATTCCATCGAAGATAATTCTATAATTAAAACAGATTTTATTCTCAAAGTTATCAATTCGTTTCACATTGTTGCTCGACAAATTCAAAACCGTTACAACAAACGAAAAACATTACAAATAGATGATGAATATGATGTTCAGGACTTATTGCATGCTCTACTAAAAATAGAATTTGACGACATAAGACCGGAGGAATATACTCCGTCTTATGCGGGAAGTTCAACGAGAGTAGATTTTCTTCTTAAAAATGAAAAAACCGTAATAGAAGTTAAGAAAACAAGAAAAGGACTTTCAGATAAGGAAATTGGTGACCAACTAATTTTAGACTCACAACATTATAAAGTTCATCCTGATTGTAAACATTTGATTTGTTTTGTTTATGACCCTGAAAATAGAATTCGAAATCCGAGAGGATTGGAAAATGATTTGAGTTCTTTATCAACAGAAGATTTGTTAGTTGAAGTTTATATAAGACCATAAATTAAAAATATCAGATTATGAACAATGAAACTGTAAAATGGCAAGGAGGAAGTGGAAACCATTATTCGTTTACAATTTTTCCAATTGAATTTAATTTTAAACCAGATCAGGATGGAAACTACATTTTTGCAAGACAAACTCAGTTAGGTTGGGATGCCGTTTATATTGGGGAGGGTGATTTGCAAATAAGAGTGCATGACAAAGAACACCACAACTGTGCGATAAAAAAAGGAGCAACACATATCCATGCACATCTAAATAAAAATGAAAAAAATCGTAAAGACGAAGAAGCAGATTTACTATTATATAATACGGAAGCATATCAACCAACTGGATGTAATATTAAAATTGGTGGATAAATAATAAAAAAACGTGTGGTAACAAAGGCTATACGTAATTTGGGTAATATGCTTATATTGAAGTTTTTAGCACTAAATAGAGTCTGCTGATTTTCTACCATGCCAAATTAAGCAAAAATTGGGGACTGGCTTTGAAAAAATATTTTTCGAACCTCTTTTCGGCCCTTTCCAGCCATAAATTTATCCATTCTAAAACAGGGACAAAAAAACCGGGGTATTTTTCCGCGATTTGTAACAATTTGGTCAGGTTCATTACAAAGAAGATAGCATTTATCCATGACTCGGATGTTTCTGGTAACCTGGCCTTTATGTTGTTTAACCCGTATCCCCGTTTTCCTTGTCCGAACTTCGCTTCTATGTGGTTCCGCTCCGCTGCCTTTTTCCTTTTCCGGTACCGCTGCTGTGCCGTAT
>JALWSJ010000407.1 GCA_026993705.1 Flavobacteriales bacterium | reverse complement strand
ATGACAAATAGTAACAGTATGTATGTTCTGTACCTAATCCTAACATAAATTTCTATTTTTTTTGTTTAGGTACAAAAGTCAGTGTATTTTAATCATCTTACAAGACGTACTTCACCGTACGCTTACCATTCAGATTAATATAAATGTAATGTTTTTTGGTAAAATTATAAAATAGATATATTTGTTTGTTTGTGAATTTTTTGGTTAACAATTGTTTATGTGGATTGACTATAACTAACTTTTGGGTAAGGGGAAGGTCTTTATTTTATTAGTTCTACAACTAATTGCATAACCGAACATCTATTATTAAGGCTTGCACTATTATATATCATATCTAAAGTGATTACGTCATTAGCATTTAAGTTTGCTAATAATGTAAAAGAGGCATAATTGCCCCATCCACTAGACGGGTTTCCAAAATGAGGATTAGCTATACTAATACCATTTTTACGTATTTCAAAATATCGAAGATATGGGGACGAATTTCCCATAGACCACCCGGAGATTGAAATTCTGTATACTCCTGTTTTTGGAACAGTTATACTATTATTTGTAGTATTCACAACGCCACCGGATGTGACAGGTATTTTATATCCGGAAGTGAAATTTACTAAGTAGTTAGAAAAAGTAGTTTGAGCAGGGACTGAACCATTATCTAATACACCAAACCATGAAGATAAAGGGGTTTCCCATGTCGCTCTACCATTAACATCTGATGTTAATACTTTACCTAATCCTTGTGTTCCATCTACAATTTTAACAGAACCTTGAACTTCCAGCTTTTCTGTTGGTATAGCAGTATTAATACCGATATTTCCATTATTTAATACCGTAAATAATTGCGTCCAAGTAGAATGACTTCCTTTTTCCCAAATTTGCCAAGCATCATCGTTAGGACGTACTCCATATCCAAAAATACCTGTTTGAATGTTGATGTCATTTACACCGTCATATGATTCATAAATACCAAGATTAGGAGACGATGTACTTCTACTAAAATAAGCTGAACCTACTGCAGAACTTCCATCTCCTATTTGTAGTTTTGCTGTAGGTGTAAGAACCCCAATCCCAACATTACCCTGAGTGAAAATATCATCATTAATATTGGTAGGAGGGGATGTCGTTCCAACTTTATACCAATCAGCATCGGTAAGGGAAGATAAATCAATAGTTTCATTTGTTCCATTTTGAATACCAATAGTTAGTATTGTTCCTGATAATCCAGAACCACTAATGTTTTGATTGTCAGTATTATCTAAATAACCGCTTAAATCAACAGGTGTGCCGTCATTGGTTAATGAAAGAGTGTTTCCGGTTAACGACAAATCTTGATTGTCAGTTCCTGCATTATCCGTTACCCATGTATAAGTTCCGCTACCATTTGTTGAAAGCACTTGTCCGTTTGTCCCGCCTGTAGGTAGCTCGATTTCGTTAGTAGGGTCTGCGTCTGCATCGTTTATAGAGAAAGTTGTTCCAGTACCTCTACTTATGTTCACTGTTACGTTACTTCCCGCTGTACTATTACTTAAATTTTGATTATCAGTATTGTCTAAATAAGGAGTTAAATCAATGTTGGTGGGGGTGCCGTTATTGGTTATGGTTAAGATGTTTGTAGTTGTATTTAAACTCAAATCTTGTATTTCGTTATTGGGATCGCTGTCAGCATCGTTTAGTAGTACTGTCAAATCAACTGTTTGTGATGTTCCGTTTTGAATACCTACAGTTAAAATATTTGTACTCGGATCAAAAGCTAAATTCTGAATATTTTGGTTATCCGTTCCGGCATTATCGTTAATCCAAGTATAGTTTCCGCTTCCGTCAGTAGAAAGCACTTGTCCGTTTGCTCCTCCTGTGGGTAGTTCGATTTCGTTAGTTGGGTCAGAATCTCCATCGGTTATCGTAAGTGGGTTACCAGTAGTCCCATCTCCTGATATATTTGTTCCTGCAGTTTGTACGACTTGCGTTCCCCAGTTATCTCCTGAACCACTACCAACCTGTACCCATTGAGTTCCATCCCAGTAAAAAAATAAGTTCATGTTTTTGTCATAAACCATCATCCCGTTGTCAGGAAGAGTCAATGCAGTTCCCAATGTATTTCTGGCCACTGTTGTTAAGCGTGGTATTAATACTCCTTTGCTGTCCGACTGGATATCCAGCATGGCATTGTTGTTCGGAGTAGCTCCTGTATTATTGATGGCTATACCTCCATTCTGAGCCATTGCTCCTAAAGAAGTTAAAAGACCTATAGTAATGAGTGCTTTTTTCATAGTATAATGTATTGATTAACAGTTATTGTTATGCAATAATAATAATAATAATAAATTTTATTGTGCTTATTATATTAGTATAACTAATTTAGGGCATAAAGGGTTGTCTGATACATATAAATAATAGACTTGTTAAAATAATTAAAATTCAATTTCACACACGCCAGATTGTCTAAAAACCTAATTTACAGTAAAATTTACATCTGATTATCAATGTATTATAATTCTTGTTTTCAAGTTTCTTAGGGTTTTTAGACAGTCTGGCGTTAGGAATCGAATCCCTAACGCGGGGCATCTAAGCACAATAAAATAGTTTTATTTTCCTTATACTTCTTCAAAATAAATTTCCATAGCTGGGGCTATACAAATTTATTTTTCATCGTCTAAGAAAACTAAATTCCATTTTCTTTGCACTTACCTGACCCGCGTTAGGGATAGAAGTGGCATCCTTTTGCCCTCCCTCCTTTTGGAGGGCAAAAGATATAGCGGATAGCCCGACCCTCATTTGCAAAAACATCGTTTCGCCTGAGCGAAATGTTGTTTTTGCAAATGAGGGGAACGCCCAAATTAAAATTTTCTTCTTGCATATA
>JALWSJ010000406.1 GCA_026993705.1 Flavobacteriales bacterium | reverse complement strand
TGAGTATATTATTTCGCCTAATGATATTTTAAAGTTTCGGTTGTACTCTAATGATGGGTTTTTGATTATTGATTTGAGCTCGGGAACGAAAGGAACGAATACGGGAGGGGGGAATAATATAACTTATGTAGTGGATTCCAAAGGAGTGGTTTCTATGCCGATTTTGGGAGAGGTGAAGATTTCGGGATATACGGTGAAGGAAGCTGTGAAAATGTTGGAAGAAAAGTATTCGGAGTTTTATGTTGACCCTTTTGTGCAGATAACGGTAACGAATAAGCGAGTAATTGTTTTTCCGGGGACGGGAAGTGATGCAAAAGTGGTGATTTTGAAAAATAACGGGACGAAGTTGATTGAAGTGTTGGGATATGTAGGTGGGATTTCTAAAAAAGGAAGGGCGTCAAGAATTAAAATACTTCGAGAGGTTGAAGGTAAGCGTGAAATTTATTTGGTTGATTTATCGACGATAGAAGGGGTTAAATATGCAGATATGATAGTGCAGGCAAATGACATAATCTACGTTGAACCTGTACCGGATATCGCTAGAGAAGTATTGGCAGATATTGCACCTGTAATGTCGCTGATATCAAGTACTTTACTGATTGTGTTTACTTTAGAAAGACTAAAAGCTTATCAATAAATGGAAGAAACTACACATCATAATGAATTTGATTTAGAGGTCTTTATTGATATTGTAAAAAAGTCTAAATTTTGGCTGATTGCATTTGCTGTAATTAGTTTTGCTTTAGCCTTTTTGTATGTTCGATATACTCCACCGATTTACGAATCGACTTTGATTATGCAAATACATAAGGACAATGAAGCCGGGAATGTATTGAATATGTATAATCAAATGGAAAATAATGATATTACTTCGGAGTTAGAGTTGATGCGTTCTAAGTTGTTGTTTAAACGAACCATTAAAAAATTGCCTTTGGATGTTAAGTATTATACGGAAGGGGAGGTGCTGGCTAATGATAATTATAAATATACGTCTTTTAAAATTAAAAGATATACGGTTATAGATTCTTATATTATAGGTAAGAAAATATATGTAGAGCCTGTCGGTAAAGATAAAGTGGATTTGTATCTGGAGAACGGTGATAAAATAAATGAAACTCCTATATCTTCAGGAGAAGAGTTCTCTACTCCTTATATAACGGGGTATTTTTATATTGTAAATCAAGAAGCTTTTGATAATAGTATGGCTTCGGATAAATTATATTTTGTAGTAACTGATTTTGAGGCTATAGTCAATTCCCTATATCCTCATTTAAGTATCAATGTATTGAATAATAATGCGAGAACAGTACAAATAGCCTTTAAACATAATAATAGAGAATTGGCGAAGGATATTGTGGAACAGTTGGCCAAAGAGTACGATGCTTATAGTTTAGAGAAAAAAAGTAGTAGTTATAACAATGTGGTTCAATTTATTCAGGAACAAAAAGAAAGAGTAGAAAAACGATTAAAAGAAAGTGAAAAGGCGATTTATAATTATAAAAGGCATAATGAGGTAAGAGGAAGTGGGCAGGTATCGGGAACGTATGTTGTCCGCTTGGAAGATTTGGAGAATGAAATTCTTAAAAAAGAAATGGATTTGACGGTTTTGCAAGAGATGCAGAAAAAGATTGAAGAATATAAAGGTTCTCCGGATATTTTTGGTTTGATTCCTCTTTTTATGGGGCGTGGATTTAGTCAAACTTTACAGGATTTAGTATTGAATTTAAGAGATAAAATAGAAGAGCGAGAAGTGTTATTGACTAAAGTTACGGGAGAAAATAGAAACGTTGAGATTCTGAACAAACAAATAGAGATGCAGGTGGCATTGGTGCTAGAGGCGGTGAAAATTTCTGTGGAGCAAACCAAAGAAAAATTAAAGCTATTAAAAGAAAAGAGTAGAGCTTTAGATAAAACGATTTATAGTTTACCAGAAAAAGAGTTAGAGTTAGCAAGGTTGGATAGAGTATTACAAATAAATAGTAAATTTTATACCATGCTTTTGGAAAAGGAAACGGAGTATAAACTCTCTACTGCCGGTTTGGTAACCTATAACGAGATTTTAGAGCAAGCTAAAGTTCCTACAGTTCCGATTGCTCCACAGAAAAAAGCAATTTATATAATTGCTATTTTGGCTACAATTGTTTTATTTATTGGTTTTATTGTTATTCGATATGTTTTTCATGATGAAATTACCGGTCTAAATGAGATTACTCGTCGCTTACCAGATAATGTTGGAGTATTAGGGGTGGTGCCACATTATAAAAATAAGATTCCTGTCTCTCAGTTAATTATTCATAAAAATCCTAAATCTTTAATCACAGAAGCTTTTCGAGCATTGAGAACGAATATGGAGTTTTTATCGAATAAAAAAGGATGTAAAACCATAGCGGTTACAAGTACAATTTCGGGGGAGGGTAAAACATTTATTGCCTTGAATTTGGCAGGAATTATTGCTTATTCCGGAAAGAAGGTGATTGTTTTGGATTTAGATATGAGAAAGCCTAAAATTCACATGGGGTTTGGTGTGGACAACAAAAAAGGAATGAGTACGCTGTTGGTGAATAAAGACAAGGTCGAACATTGTATAAATCACAGCGAATTAAAAGGATTGGATTTTATAACGGCAGGGCCTATCCCTCCTAATCCTTCGGAGTTGATTATTAATGGGGAAATTGATAAAATAGTTGATTATTTGTCGAAGCACTATGATTATATTATGATTGATAACCCACCGGTAGGTTTAGTTACGGATGGTTTAATGATGATAAAAAAAGCTGATTATCCGATTTATGTTTTTAAGGCGAATTATTCAAAAAGACATTTTATAGAAAATGTTTCTCGAATCGTAACGGATAACAAAATTCACAATTTGTCTATTATTTTGAATAATATCGATACTCAGAAAAGTACGTACGGTAAAGGGTATGGATATGGATACACTACTTACGGAGGTTATTATACCGATGATGAGAAGGTAAAAAACAAAATGAGTTTTTTTAAGAAGAAGTAGTCATTTATACTTATTTTTGCGATTAATGGTTATAGAGAAAACAAACATAGAAGGGGTTTTTGTATTAACACCTAAAGTCTTTGGCGATGAGAGAGGTTATTTTTTTGAGTCGTACAATCAACGAAAGTTTGAGGAAGCCGTTGGGTTTTCTCCTACATTTGTTCAAGATAATCAATCAAAATCTCAGAAAGGCGTATTGAGAGGATTGCACTTTCAAAATCCCCCTTTTGAACAAGGTAAATTGATTCGGGTGATTTCGGGTAGTGTTTTGGATGTAGCAGTTGATATCCGAAAAGAATCTCCTACTTATGGAGAACATTTTAAAATTATTCTTTCCGGAGAGAATTATAAGATGGTTTGGTTGCCGGTAGGTATGGCACACGGTTTTGTGTCATTGGAAGATGATACAGTTTTCTTTTATAAGTGTACTAATTATTACAATAAAGAAAGCGAAGAAGCCATTCTTTGGAATGATAAAGATTTAGGGATTGATTGGGGTGTTGATAAACCGCTTCTTTCAGAGAAAGACCAAAAGGCTGTTCCGTTTACTATATTTGAATCCCAATTTTGATTTACGTGGAAGATAATCAATATATTTTTATTATTTATTCGGTGTTTTCATTAAGTATTGTTGTGTTTAGTTTACTGATGAACGCAATATTATTGAAATTTATAACGAATTTAGGTATAAGAGGAAAAGATCAGCCGATTGTACGTTGGAGTAGTGTGTCTAAACCTGCAATTGGAGGATTAACTTTTTATATTGCTTTTTTGTTATCGACAGCGTGTTATGCTATATTTTTTCCTTCCACTCCTTTATATCACGATACGCAAGCGTTAGGTGTTATAGGTGCTACTGCCTTAGCTTTTTTAATGGGGCTTGCCGATGATGCGTATAATACTAAACCTTGGTTAAAGTTTTTTGTTCAGGTAGTTTGTGGTGTTCTACTGATAGGGACGGGGATATATATCCATTTTTTCGATAATCAGTTATTAAACTATGGGCTGACGATTGTATGGATTGTGGGAATAATGAACTCCATAAATATGTTAGATAATATGGACGGAATTACCGGAACGGTTTCTGTTTTTATCTTATTAATTTGTTTGTCGAATCTAGCGGTAAATCACCAATATGCCTCGTTTGATTTTATTGCTATTTTGGGAATGATAGCAACATTAATATCTTTTTTGTTTTATAACTGGCATCCTTCAAAGATGTTTATGGGAGATACAGGAAGTCAGTTTTTGGGGATGTTTATCGCAACGATGGGGATAAAATACATTTGGAATAGTTCAGTGTTAGATGGTGATCCTAATCCGATGCAACAGATATTTACGGTGCTGATAGCTTTTATGTTACCGATAATTGATACAACCTCTGTGGTTATTAATCGTTTAGCAAGAAAACAATCGCCTTTTATAGGAGGTAAAGACCATACTACGCACCATTTATCTTATTTGGGATTGTCAGATAGCCGTGTAGGATTTATATTTTTGGGAATTTCGTTTGTATCGTTAGTCATCTGTTTCGGTATTTTTAAATTTGTAGATACGTGGAGGTGGTATCATTCTTTGATTTTGACTGTTTATTTTCTAATTGTTTTTGCTTTGTTATATGGGTTTACTCAGGTAAATAAAGAGAAAAGATGAGGTTTTTTATTTACATACTTTCAAGTTTATTGATTTTATCCTGTGAAAATGCGGCACAAGAAAAAACAGATGATTTTGTGCCAAAAATCGAGATGAATAATACCAATCATTATAAATTGATTCCTCCTATAATTCCAGCTGGAATATCTTTTTGTGGCGAGAAAGTTCCGATTCAGCGTAAGGATGTTTATGAAAGTTTGGATAGAGAATTTTTGGTGAATATGTATTGGCAATCGCAAACATTTTTATTTATCAAACGTTCCCATAAATGGTTTCCTATTATAGAACCGATATTGAAAGAAAATGGTGTTCCTGATGATTTTAAATATCTAGCCGTAATAGAAAGTGGATTGATGAATGTTGTTTCGCCTTCAGGAGCTAGAGGTTTTTGGCAGTTTATGCCTAAAACAGCTAAAGACCATGGATTAGAGGTCAATGCCTTTGTTGATGAACGTTATCATGTAGAAAAAGCAACACAAGCAGCTTGTGTTTATTTAAAGGAGGCATACCATAAATTTGGAAATTGGACATTAGCAGCAGCTTCGTATAATATGGGGAAAGCTGGTCTAGAAAAGAGGTTACAGCAGCAACGGGTAACATCATATTATGATTTGTTGCTAAACATGGAGACAGCAAGGTATGTTTACAGAATGATAGCAGTTAAAACTATTCTAGCTAATCCAACGCAATATGGTTTTTATTTGGAGGAAAAAGACTATTATCGATTTCCTTCCTATACAGAAATAAAGGTTGATTCTTCTATTTCTAATTTAGTAGATTTTGCACAACAGTACGATTTGACATACAAAGAATTTAAGTGGTTAAATCCGTGGTTAAGAGATAAAGAGTTGCCTAATCCAAGTGGTAAGGAATATGTGTTTAAGATTTTAAAGCAATAGTTTTATCGGGGTATGGGACAGCAAGAAAATACATTTTCCGAATTTATTGAGGTAGTAGGGGCAAGAGAACATAACCTAAAAAATATAGATGTTTCTATTCCCAGAGATAAATTGGTTGTCATTACGGGGTTGAGTGGGAGTGGAAAGTCTTCCTTAGCGTTTGATACCTTGTTTGCAGAAGGACAACGCAGGTATATGGAAACCTTCTCTGCTTATGCCCGTCAATTTATAGGTAATTTTAAGCGACCTGATGTTGAGAAAATAACAGGATTAAGCCCTGTTATATCTATTGAGCAGAAAACCGTAAGTAAAAATCCGCGTTCAACCGTTGGAACAATAACAGAAATTTACAGTTTTTTACGCTTACTGTTTGCTCGTACTTCCATAGCCGTATCTCCCGAAACAGGTGAGGTTATGATAAAGTACTCCGAAAAAGAGATAGAGGAATTAGTACTTGAAAAATTCAACGGACGTAAAATTATCATCTTATCCCCATTAATTAAGGCTAGAAAAGGACACTATCGAGAAGTCTTTGATAAGTTACGAAAACAAGGTTTTTTAAAAGCAAGAATTGACGGTAATATCGAAGAAATAAAACCGGGCTTAAAACTGGATAGATATAAGACTCATGATATAGATTTAATCGTAGATAGAATCAAAGTAGAAGATAAGTCAGTCAAACGTTTGCGAAGAGCTATTCAAGACGCACTTAAAAGAGGAAAAGGAGAGTTGATAATTTTGGAGCATGAAACCAAAAAAGAACAACACTTCAGTCGGTTTTTAATGTGTCCGTCAACAGGTTTTTCTTTACCGGAGGCAGAGCCCAATATTTTTTCTTTCAACTCGCCTTATGGAGCTTGCACTCAATGTAACGGATTGGGAGAAATTGCAGAAGTGGATATCAAAAAAATTATACCGGATACATCATTATCCATAAAAAAAGGAGGTATCGCTCCTTTAGGAGTGTATAAAGCTAGTAGTATTATTTTTAAGCAAGTAGAAGCAATATTAAAAAAATCAGGAGTTACTTTAGATACGCCTATTTCAAAAGTGCTGGATGAAGTAATCAATCAATTGTTATACGGTACGGATGAAATCATTTCGGTAACGATGGATTATGGATTTAAAAAAGTAAAATCAGCCTCTCCCTTTGAGGGAATTATCAATTTTGTTTCTCGTCATCGTCAAACTGACGGAGCTAAAAAAATACAAAGATGGGCGGATAGTTTTACCAATAAAATTGTTTGTCCCGAATGTAAAGGTTCAAGACTTAAAAGTCGTTCGCTGTTGTATCGTGTAGCCGATACAGATATATATCAGCTTACACAGATGGATTTATCCGAACTTTACGATTGGATAAATACATTACCCGAACAGTTAACAGACTCGCAACTAAAGATTGGTCGGGATATCATCAAAGAAATAAAAGATAGAGTTGGGTTTTTGTTAAATGTCGGTTTGCACTACTTATCATTAAATTTAAGTGCAAAAACACTTTCGGGAGGTGAAGCACAACGCATACGTTTGGCAACTCAAATAGGTTCTGATTTAACAGGAGTTCTCTATATACTAGACGAACCCTCTATTGGCTTACATCAAAGAGATAATATACGATTGATAAACTCCTTAAAAGAATTACGAGATAACGGTAATTCGGTTATCGTTGTAGAGCACGATAAAGAAATAATGTTGGAATCCGATTATTTAATAGATATAGGTCCCGGAGCCGGAGTGAATGGAGGACATATAGTTTCGATGGGAGCTCCTAAAGATTTAAGAAAAGAAAAATCTTTGACTAGTCAGTATGTGTCCGGAAAAGTTGGAATAGAAGTGCCGAAAAAAAGGAGAAAAGGAAACGGCAAGTTTTTAGAACTAAAAAATGCAACCGGACATAATTTAAAAAATGTATCCATTAAGATACCTTTGCAAAAAATCGTCTGTGTAACAGGAGTTTCAGGAAGCGGAAAATCTTCATTGATAAATGAAACGTTATATCCTATTTTAAACCAACACTTTTATAAAAGCATCAAAAATCCATTGCCATATGGATGTATAAAAGGAATTGAAAACATAGATAAAGTCATTGAAATCAACCAATCACCGATAGGAAGAACCCCGCGTTCCAATCCGGCTACTTACACGAATTTATTCAGTGATATAAGAAGTTTGTTTGCCAATTTGCCGGAAGCTAAAATTCGTGGCTACAAACCCGGTCGTTTTTCGTTTAATGTAAAAGGTGGGCGGTGTGAAGAATGCAGAGGTGCTGGAGTAAAAACTATTGAAATGAACTTTTTACCTGATGTTTTGGTAGAGTGCGATGCTTGTATGGGAAAGCGTTACAATAGAGAAACCTTGGAAGTCCGTTACAAGGGGAAATCAATAAACGATGTGTTGGAAATGCCGATTAGCGAGGCAGAAACATTTTTTGAAAGTATCCCGTCTATTTATCGAAAATTAAAAACGCTCAATGCCGTTGGTTTGGGGTATGTAAAATTAGGACAACCTTCCACAACCTTATCCGGAGGAGAAGCACAGCGTATAAAATTAGCTTCCGAATTAGCTAAAAAAAGCACAGGAAAAACCTTTTACATATTAGATGAACCCTCAACAGGACTACACTTTCAAGATATTAAGATGCTCTTGGACGTCCTCAATCAATTGGTCGATGCGGGAAATACAGTCTTAGTCATAGAGCACAATTTAGACATCATCAAGGTAGCCGATTACATCATTGATGTAGGGCTTGAGGGAGGAAAAAACGGAGGAGAAATCATAGCTAAAGGAACTCCCGAACAAATCGTTAAAAAACAAATAGGATTCACCGCAAAATATCTAAAGGAAGAGTTAGATTAGGGCGTTCCCCTCAAAGCCAAAAAGAGCATACCCTTACAGAGAACGCTCTTTTTGGCTTTGAGGGTCGGGCTATCACTACTCACTCTTTTGGTTTGCATATATGCAACAAACCAAAAGGAGTTCAGATACGCCGTTCTATCCCTAACGCAGTTGAGGTAAGTGCAAAGAAAATGGAATTTAGTGTTCTTAGATGATGAATAATTTCTTTGCATAGCCCCAGCTATGGAAATAAAACATGAAGAAATATAAGGACACTAAAAACATTTTATTGTGCTTAGATTAACTGTGTTAGGGATACTCCAACTAACGTTAAGATACAATGTTGATAATCAAATGATTACAAAATAGTCGTAATTTTTACGTTAGCTCAAAAACTCAACTGTTTTTCACAGTCGCTTAATAATCCCTAACGCGAGTGTAATTAAAGTGAAGTAGCGTAACCTACGACCAAATTCGTAAGCACTTCCAAAGGATTTTTGTTTTTATCCTTCAACGTAACTTTAAATTCAGAATGCCTAACATCCGCTTTAAAATAAATATCCTCGATAGTATTATAAGCTTTTAGAGCCTTTTCGCCATTATTACTCATCAAAACCTTTTTAAAGCGTTCGGGAAGTTGATCCACATTTGTAATAGGTTTACCATACAATGGTGTTTCAAAATTAACATCCAAAGCGGGTAAAGTTTCTCCGTTCGCTAATTTCTGTATCAAATCCTCAGACAAAGATGCTACAAGTTTGTTCTCCAAAACAGTAATATATGAGTCCTTTAATTTATAGTAATTACCCAAAGAAGAAATGTCTTCTCTCTGTTCCAATGCTTGAGAAACCTTTTCTTTATCAGTAATACCGCAGGTAAATAAAAATCGAGGAAAAGTGTTTTCAATAGCGTAGCCATTCACTTTAGGTGTTTCAACGTTTTCTGGAGTATCTTCCACATCCATCAAAGAAAAAGAAAATTGACCGTTCAATAATTCGGCTACATTATCTTTGGTAATACCGATGTTGTTTAATTTATCCTCATAGATACTTTTATCTTCCGATTGAGTAGCTTCAATTGAGTTAATCATTCCGTTAAGGTTCATTGAAGCTGTACTGAATAAAATCAATTGACCGTTTTCCGATAGAAAATGAGCAAATGAAGCGTCAACAGGTTGTTCGCTTATCGGATTAAACTTAGAGTTGATAAAATTATCTCCTTCCAAATCCGATTCAAACGTAAAACTACCGGCATCAAAATTCACTTTTGTTTCGGTGGTCATACCTTTATAAACTTCCAATAATTCAGGGGCAAGCTTAGTTTTGCTGTAATGGTTTACCATATTGGTGTAATTATCCATAAACATCAAAGCGGTAAAATCATTGCTCTCTGCTAAGAAATGCAGTACTTTTTCGTTGTCGGGAGCATCAACTTTAGTTTGTTTAATGAAATCAATAGCCTTGCTTTTAGTGTCAAGGTCTTTTGCAAAAACCATCACTAATGTTTTATCGTTCCAAACAAAAGTTAAGTGTTGCCCTACCAAAAGTGGAGATGAAGCTTCTAAAATATGAAGCCCTTCTTCTTCAATGACTTTACCGTCGAAATAGGTGCATAATGAAGAACCTACTTTTTTGGCGTCTAACACTTCTGTCGTGCCCATAGCATAATTAAACTCATCGTTTTCTTTTGCAGTTACAACAAAGGGAATGTTTCCTTCCACCTTAAAACCTTGCTCTTTAGAATTAAAATGTTGGTCAATTTGAGGATTGGCAATCATTTTAATTTGTAAAGGAATTTCCTTTGAATCTTTAAAATTGGAATTTTCTATCAATTCCACCAAATTCATAGAGATATAAGCAACAGGTTTTTGGGCTGTTGCCATCATATTGTATGCAGGACTGTTTTTTGTCGTTTCAACTTTTTTGTCCGAACCACAACTAGTATAAAGTAATGCGGAACAAATAATAATCGAGTTTAGGAGTAACGTTGATATTTTCATATGTTCTTTTTATGGGATTAGTTATTGTCTTACAAAAATAGGGGATTAAAGTTAAGAACAAAAAAAACAAACCTTTTTTTGACTAAAGAATGTAAAATCAGCTAACTTTGAGCCGTTATGAAGGAAGTTGACTTATCTAAATTTAACAACGATTGGTATAATCCGGGAGCGGGAAAAATAAAAAAAATACTTTGGTTTTTGGTCAACGGTTTGTTGTTTCAAAGCAGAATTAACGCTTTTAGTTCATGTAAAGTACGTTTGCTACGATTATTTGGAGCTGAAGTAGGTAACGGTGTAGTGATTAAACCTTCGGTTAACATTAAATATCCTTGGTTATTGTCTATTGGAGATAATGTATGGATTGGCGAGCGTGTTTGGATTGATAACCTCGCTAAAGTAACAATTGGCAACAATGTATGTCTATCTCAAGGAGCGATGCTCTTGTGTGGAAATCATGATTACAAAAAGGTAAGTTTCGATTTGATGGTAGGGGAAATTAAGTTGGAAAACGGAGTGTGGATAGGCTCTCATAGTATTGTTTGTCCCAGTGTGCTATGTGCTTCTCATGCTGTTCTGTCTGTTAATTCTGTTGCAGTATCGGATTTGGAGGCGTATAAAATTTATCAAGGTAATCCCGCTGTTGAGGTAAGAAATAGAGCTATTGTTTAGTTCTTTTGTTGTGTCCTTTATTATACATATTCCACTTTCTTGCACTTATTTTATTCTGCGTTAGGGATTATTAAGCGACTGTGAAAAACAGTTGAGTTTTTAAGCTAACGTAAAAATATTGGCGATTTTATAATCTTTTGATTATCAATATTGTATTTTAACGTTAGTTGGAATCCCTAACACGAAGAAAATGAACGGCATAAAACGGTTTTATTTCCATTATACTTCTTCAAAATTATTTTCCATAGCTC
>JALWSJ010000405.1 GCA_026993705.1 Flavobacteriales bacterium | reverse complement strand
TATAAATGGCTACTTGATGTATTGAACCGTATTCCAGAACATAAAGCAAATAAATTATTTGAGTTATTTCCTCAAAATTGGAAAGAACTCAATAACGAATAACATGTACTTTACCGTACGCTTACGTATGTTTGAGCTCTTTTTTGTTTGCTTGCTGTTTGCAAGCAAAAAAAGCGAGTAGTGATAGCCCGACCATTACGCCGTTAAAAAGTGGTGTAGTGCAACGAAACTACTTTTTAATGCCGTAATGGAATCGCCCAAATCATCATTGAACGGATAGTTTATCAACATGTATATTAGCGTATCTTTTACGTTTGACTTATCTAACGAATATTAATGAATGTAATTTTGTGCGATTAAGATTGTTTGTGAAAAAAGAAAAAAAAATATCGGTTTGGATTACTTGGGTAAAGAGGTTTGTTCTTTCCGCCGTTGCTTTAGTGGCTTTGTTTCTAGTGATTTCGACAATCATTGTCAGACTTTACGAGAAGGAAATCAAACAATTTGCCGTTCAAAAGCTGAATGAACATCTTTCTACCAAAGTACAGGTCAAGAATATTGAACTGACGTTGATAGACCAATTTCCAATGGCTTCACTTCGTTTTTCTAATGTTTTGATTGAGGATAATCTTGATACTGATAGAATAGATACGCTTTTTTACACAAAACAGCTTTACTTGAATATAGATGTTGTTGATGTACTGAAAGGAAATTATGCAGTGCAAACCATAAAAGCAAAAAACTGTGTTTTAAAACCCCGAATAAACGAAAAAGGGCAGGAAAATTACACTATTTGGAAGAGTGATACAACCAAAAACAGCAACTCAAAATTTTCTTTTGACTTAAAAAAAGTAGTGTTAAAAAATCTTGTTTTTACTTATAGAAATGCTCTACAACAACAATACATTGACTTTTCTACTGCCAGAATAAACCTGCGAGGAAACTTTTCGGACGAGCAATATACATTAATATCTGACGGTGATTTAAAATATACTTCGGTTGTTAGTGGTGGTGTTTCGTATTTGAAAGAAAAAAACACTTCGCTGAATATTAGCTTAGCGGTGGATAATTTAACCAATACATATCAATTTAAAAAAGGAGATGTTAGTATTGAAAATTTAGGATTTAACGTAACGGGAGAGTATAATGGAAATACTCCTTCTATGGTAGATTTGTCTATTGAAGGCAAAAAAATAAATTTAGCTGCTGCTTTGACGGTTTTCCCAAAAGAACTTTTGGCAGATTTACACTACTACAACTCTAAAGGTGTCTTTAGTTTTACGGCCAATATAAAAGGTAAACTTTCAAAAGATAAAACCCCTCGAACAGTTATTGATTTTAATCTAAAAAACGGAGAATTTACGGAAAAGACAAACAATATAACCTTAAACGGCTTGTCTTTCTCGGGGAAATACTCAAACCTGAACAAAAAAGTCAATACCATTTTAACCTTGAAAGACATACAAGGAAAACTATCGGGAAACGGAGGGGATTTTACCGGAGGAATAACAATACAAAACTTGGCTAACCCTATCGTTAATGCCAATCTAAAAGGTCAATTTGATTTACATATACTAAACGGCTTTTTAAATCGTAAAGAAATCACAAACCTAAACGGAACTATTAATGTTGATTATACAATCAATGGGATTATGAGAGGTAACCACTTTAATGTTGACCACTCTTCCGGAACATTTCGCTTTTCGGAAGTAAACCTGCAAACAAATTTAACTGAAGTAACATTTGAGAACTTAACCGGTGTAACCGTATTAAACAACAAAAACCTGCTGGTAAAATCCTTTTCAGGAAGAATTGCTCGTTCTGATGTTGAAGTAACCGCTTCGTTACGCAACTTTTTTCCCTATCTGTTCACCGGAACCGAAACGCTCGTTGTTTCTGCATCCGTTAAATCGCCGGAAATAGACTTGGAACAATTCATTAACCAACTCAAAGGCACAGAAGAAAATCAAACCAATAGCGAAACAGACTCCTTAAAATTCCCCGAAAGAATAAGACTAAAGTTAGATGCCTCGGTTGGTGAAATTCGTTATTCACACTTTACCGCAAATAATTTTAAGGCTCTGATTCAACTCAATAATAAAATATTAAAATCCAAAAACATTCATTTTTCAACAAGTGAAGGAAATGTTGTCTTTAAATCCGAACTCGAACAACTGCAAAATAACCATTTTATTTGGAATGGAAAAGCCGTACTAGACAATGTCAATATCCCAAAATTTTTCGCCTCAGTGGATAATTTCGGGCAAAACTATTTAACCGATAAAAACATCAAAGGCAAAGGGCGACTAAAGATGGATTTTGCTTTTCTCTACACCCCCGGATTTTATTTAATCACACCATCAATAACCGTGAAATCAAACATTAACATAAAAAATGGTGAACTCATAAATCAACCCACCTTAATCGAATTAGTAGAGTATCTTAATAGTAATAAATTAGTAAAAGCAGTCGTCAATACCGAAGAATTATCACAAAAAATCAAACGTGTAAAATTTAGCGACTTCAATCACACCGTGCTTATCAGCAACCAAACCATTAGTTTCCCGCGAACCACCATAAAAACCAATATCGCCGAAATTGGTTTTTATGGTACGCACACCTTCAATAACGATATTGATTACCATTTCAATTTTGATGTTCGAAATTTTATCAAAAAGAAAAAAGAAAACGAATTTGGCGTTGTACAAAACGATGGATTAGGAAAACGTTTATTTATCCGCGTTTACGGAAATTTAGATACCGAAATAAAATATAGTTTAGATAAGGCAGAAAAGAAAGCCCTAAAAAAACAACTCAAAGAAGAGGAAAAGAAAAATGTAAAAAGCATCCTCAAAGATGAATTCGGATTATTTAAACAAGACAGTTCTTTAAAATACAGTCCTCCACCCAAACCCACACCTACTTTTGAAATAGAAAGCTGGGAAGAAGACGATACTTATCCAGAAAAAGAGGAGGAACAAGCAAAAGACAAAGAGAAACCCAAAAAGAAAAGCAAGTGGCTACAAAAACTCGAAGCACAAGACTCAGCACAACCACAAAAGCACAATATTTCAATAGAATTTGACGAAGACTAAACCTTTTTTAAGAAAAAATAAGGCAAAACTTTAAAAATGCTTTATATTTGAGCGAATAAACAATCGCCTTTTGAAATGAAAGCATTAATCAACCAAAAAGAAAGCATAGAATTTTATCCTAACAACGAAAATCCACTAAAGGGAAAAGATTTCTTTATAGAAATTGTTGACGAAAAAGACAATGAACTACGCGTTTCTTACAACGGAAAAAAGTACACTACTCGCTTACTCAAATACGATATTAACAAGAAAAACGTCATCCTGAAAATAGACGGAAATCGCTTTGAAGTAAACCTAACGGATGAGTACGATGAATTGCTAAAATCATTGAATATGACCGTTGGAGCAGGACAAAAAATAAACGAAGTAAAAGCACCAATGCCCGGCGTTGTATTCGATATAAAAGTAGCCGAAGGCGACACCGTAGCCAAAGATGACCCCGTCTTGATTTTGGAAGCTATGAAAATGGAAAACATACTAAAATCACCCAAAGATGGAAAAATAAAAAGTCTATTGGTTAACAAAGGAGATACGGTAGAAAAGAACAAAGTATTGATAGAGTTTGAATAAGAAACTAATTAGGGCGTTCCCTATTTTTGCAAAACAAACATATCGCTATCGCGAAACGTTTGTTTTGCAAAAATAGGTCGGGCTATCCGTTATATCTTTTGGGTTGCATATACGCAACAACCCAAAAGGATGCCACTCCTATCCCTAACGCGGAGAAAATGAGCGAGAAGAAAACGGAGTTTAGTTTTCTTGAACAATATATAAGTTTTACTCAGAAGAATTGAAATAAAAAAATATAAACAGATTAACAAAAAAAAGAAAATGAAAAAAATAATTATCAGCTTTTTAACAGCAGGAACAATCGTAGCATTTAACGCATGTGGAAACGAAGAAAAATCACACGAAGAACACCAAGAACATGCAACACAAGAACAAAAACACGAAGAAAAAGAACATTGTTCATTAGCCTTGGACAAAAACTCTATAGAATTAGAATGGACATCATTTAAACATACAGCAAAAACACCAGTAAAAGGAGTCTTTGATAACGTAGAAATAACAGTACCAGAACACGCAGATACTCCAGCAGAATTATTTAAAGGAGCAACAGTTAAAATCTCTACTCAATCTGTAAATTCAGGAAACGAAGGAAGAGATGTAAAACTAAAAAACAATTTCTTTGGCACAATGGAAAATACTGAGTTTATAACCGGAACAGTAAAATCCATCGAAGGCGACAACGAAGGAGTTGCAGTAGTAGTTATTGGTATGAATGGCGTAGAAAAAGAACAAAACTTCTCATGGAAATTAGACGCAGATAACAAAATAATTTTCAAAACAGAACTCACAGTTGACGATTGGAATGCTCACCAATCATTAGACAACCTACACGAAGTTTGTTTAGAAAAACACACAGGAGAAGATGGCGTAAGCAAATTATGGCCAAATGTTGAAGTCTATATAACAGCACAGTTAAAAAAAGTTTGTAAATAACTCAATGGAAGATTTTTCAATCGATGTCAATCGGCTAATTTGGGGAGACCCTGGCGAGTACTCAAAAAAAATAGGGCTGTATTTTGGCACGTTTAACCCTATACACGTTGGGCATTTAATCATAGCCAATCATTTCGTGGAGTTTACTCCATTGGACGAAGTATGGTTTGTGGTATCACCACACAACCCTCACAAAGAAAAAGCAACACTACTAGCCGACCATCATCGTCTAAACTTAGTAAAAGAAGCCATAGACGATAACCCTAAATTTCGAGCATCCGATATAGAATTTCATTTACCTCAACCTTCATATACGGTAAACACCCTCGTTCATCTTCGTGAGAAATACCCCAAGAAAGAATTTGCATTGATAATGGGAGAAGATAATCTTCGGTCATTACACAAATGGAAAAATTACGAAGAAATACTAAAATACACCCCCATTTTAGTTTATCCGCGAAACAAAACCATACAAGAAAAAGAGGTAAAACCCATACAAGTAAAAAGCGATAAAATACAAGTGCTAAAGAATGTTCCCACAATGGATATCTCAGCAAGTTTTATCCGCCAATCAATTAAAGAAGGTAAAGATGTTCGTTACTTACTGACGAAACCCGTACTAAAGTATATTGACGAGATGAATTTTTATAAAAAATAAACTATGTTCAAAAACCTTACAAAATTCCAAAAAAGAACGATGCTCTTTTTAATCCTTGCCTTTATTCTGAGCTTGGGAATCATTGTAGTATTACTTGTCGCATTAAATGTTATGGGCATACGATTAAACGGCATAGGCGACACCATGGAAGAAATGGCTATTCAACACATACAAACAGAAGTTGAAGTCAACCAAGAAATACCATTAAACTCTGCCATATCGGTAACCGATGAACTTATCGTTAATATTGATATGTTTATTAATACAGAAATCCCGTTTACAGCAGAGATACCCGTTACCGAAGAAATGCTCGTACCAATCAGAATGGGCGTTCACGACTACATATCTTTAGACACCTTAATTTGGGTAACAGAACCCATTTCTATTTCTGTAGATGACACCATCCCACTTGACCAAAAAATGAAAATGACCATTTTCGGAAAAGACAGAGGACCTTCCATCCCTATCAAATCTAAAATCCCATTAAAACAAGATTTGCATGTAGATTTCAACGGTCCTTTACCTGTAAAAAGCACTATTCCCGTAGATATGTTAATCATTGACACGTTACCTATCGGTATTGAAATGAGAATCCCGGTAGATGTGATGGTTCCGGTAAAAATACCAATCAAACAGCAAGCTAGAATCACCTTCAACGGACCAATGCCGGTAGATGCAATGATTCCTATTTCACTTAATATTCCTGTCGATATTCCGTTGGAAACAACTTCCTTGGCAAAATACTTCAGAAAATTAGCAAAAGGATTAAGAGGATTAACCAGTATGGAATTAGACGATATAACAAATAAACCAACTAAACAAGAGGCTATTGCTCATTAAATGTTACATCAAACAAAATCTTATTTTCGCTACCTAAAAAAGGCAAAAGGAGCTCACGGAGTTCATTCCCCGTTTGTGTTTGATTTAATGCGGCAAGTTTTCGATACTAAAGATAGATTCTATGCCTTTGAAGCAATTGAGTTAATCAGAAAACAACTCATACTGGATAATCGAAAAATAGAAATTAATGATTTAGGAGCCGGTTCTAAAAAAGGAAACAACAAGACAAAAACGGTTTCTAAAATTGTAAAATCAGCTTCTAAACCACCTAAATACGGACAATTACTCTTTCGTTTGGCTAATTACTTTCAAGTTACCAATGCTTTGGAAATAGGCACATCTCTAGGGATAAGCACTGCATACATAGCCAAAGCAAGAAAAATAGCTGATATAACAACTTTAGAAGGCGATTCCAATATCGCTCAGATTGCTAAAGAAAATTTCAATAAACTAAAGTTAAACAATGTAACATTAGTCAAAGGTAATTTTGATGAAACTTTACCCCTCTTTGTTAAAGATAAAAAAAAAATTGATTTTGTCTTTTTTGATGGTAACCATACTCAAAAATCAACGTTAAATTACTTCAAGCAATGTCTATCAAAAACACATAATAACACTATCTTTGTTTTTGATGATATTTATTGGTCGGAAGGAATGACCAAAGCGTGGAAAGAAATAAAAACCCACAATAAAGTAACAACAACAGTAGATATCTTTCAAATGGGAATTGTCTTTTTTAGAAAAGAACTACCCAAACAACACCTTGTAATAAAATATTAATAAAATGAGAGCTTTAGTTGTATCAGGAGGAGGAAGTAAAGGAGCCTTTGCCGGAGGAATGGCAGAACACTTCATCAACAACTTGGGAATTGAGTATGATGTTTTCACAGGCTCATCTACCGGTAGTTTATTAATCCCTTTGCTTGCTTCCGGAAACTTAGCTAAAGCGAAAGAGATATATACACATATAACGGAAAAAGATATTTTTACCATCAACCCCTACAAAGTCAAAATAAAAAAAGGGGTCGTTAATATAAAGATACATCACCTCAATATCTTGCGGTCATTTCTTCGTGGGAATAAAACCTTTGGCAGTTCAAAAAAATTAAGAAAAACCATTGGTAAATTTTTTACAAAAACAGAGTTTGAAGCGATAAAGCTTAGTAAAAAAGATGTTATCGTTACTGTATCAAACATTTCCAGAAACATCGTAGAGTACAAGTCATTAAAAGAACACAGCTATGAAGATTTTTGCGACTGGGTTTGGGCTTCTGCAAATTTTCTTCCTTTTATGAGTTTAGTAACAAAAAACGGTATGGAATACGGAGATGGTGGATTCGGGAATAATATTCCTATTCAATCTGCCATTGATGCCGGAGCTACCGAGATAGACGTTATTGTTCTTGACCCAATCGAATCCTTATCAAATAGGATGCACTCTGCAAATGCAATAGATTTACTTTTCAATGTGTTTGATTACTTATTAGATCAAACAACAGCTAGTCGTTTGGAATTATCAAAATTACGGGCAAAAAATAGAGAAGTAAAAATCAATATCTATCATACTCCGAGAAAACTCACAGAAAACTCTTTGGTATTCAATGCCAACAGAATGAAACGATGGTGGAAGGAAGGGTGCGAATATGCCAAGCGAGTACGCTCAGAATCTACCATTATACAACCCGAATAAGACCTTCATGAATCATAAAAACACAACTGATACTATTTGTGCAATTGCCACACCAAGAGGTATTGGAGCTATTGCAATCATCCGGTTATCCGGTGAAAATGCGATTAAAATAGTAAACAAAATATTCTCAAAAGAAATAACAAACGTTAAGGGATATAGTGTTCACTACGGTACAATTTCAGAAAACCAACAAGTGGTAGATGATGTTCTGGTAACTGTTTTTAGAGCACCACATTCCTTTACGGGTGAAAATAGCGTAGAAATAGCCTGTCATGGCTCAAACTATATTCAGCAAAAAATCATTGAATTATTATTAAAAAATGGAGCAAAATTGGCTTCACCCGGCGAATTTTCGAAACGTGCTTTCTTTAATGGAAAATTTGACCTAACTCAAACCGAAGCTATCACAGATTTAATACATGCACAAAGTGAAGCAACTCATCGTCTTGCTATGCAACAGATGAAAGGAGGTGTTAGTAATCAACTTCGAGAACTTCGTCAAAAATTAATGGACTTTGCTTCTCTCATAGAATTAGAATTGGATTTTTCTGAAGAAGATGTAGAATTTGCCGATAGAAAAGAATTGATTTCTTTAGTTTCCGAAACCATCGATTTTATACAAAAACTAAAAAACACCTTTAAACTGGGAAACGCTATAAAAAATGGAGTACAGACAACTATTGTAGGTCGTCCAAATGCAGGAAAATCCACACTTTTAAATACCTTATTGGATGAAGAACGTGCAATTGTTTCCGATATCGCAGGAACAACTCGCGACACCATTGAAGAAACGCTAAATATAAATGGTATTCTATTCCGCTTTATCGACACTGCCGGACTAAGGGAAACCTCTGATGAAATTGAAAAACAAGGAGTAGAAAAGGCACTGGAAAAAGTTAACTTGTCAGCCATATATATTTATCTTTTTGATGCAAAAAACACGAAAATTAAAGACGTAGAAAAAGATTTAAACCAATTCCCTAAAGGAATTTCCAACATTATTGTAGCCAACAAAACGGATTTGATCTCACAAGAAAGAAAAGAGGAGTTAATACAACACTTTGGAGATAATTTACTACTGATTTCTGCAAAAGAAAACAACTCAACTCAAACATTAAAAAACAAATTACTAAACGTAATTGATGCTGATAAATTAAACTCAGGTGATATTATCATAACCAACGCTCGCCATGTGCAGGCATTAGAACAAGCTGAATTAGATTTACTAAAAACATTAGAAGGGCTACAACAAAACGTTTCAGGAGATTTTGTCGCTATGGACATTCGCCAAGCACTTCACCATATTGGAAGTATCACAGGAGAAGTAACTAGCGACGATTTACTAGGAAATATTTTTGCTAATTTCTGTATCGGAAAGTAACTCATAACACTGATTATTTTTAACAATGTTTATGAAAAAATGAACTTGTTTTTAGAATAATTATAAATAATAAGTATTAATTTTGTAGCACATTATATCAATAAACTAAAAAACAAATAAAATGGGAGTATTAGTAGGAAGAAAAGCACCTAATTTTACTGCACAAGCAGTAATAAACGGCAACGAAATAGTAGAAAACTTTTCGTTAGAACAATTCAAAGGGAAATATGTGGTATTATTCTTTTATCCAAAAGATTTTACTTTCGTATGCCCTACTGAATTGTTTGCATTCCAAGAAAAATTAGAAGAATTTAAGAATAGAAATGTTGAGGTTATTGCTGTGTCAACAGATACAGAACAATCGCATTGGGGATGGTTACAATTACCTAAAAACAAAGGTGGAATCGAAGGTATAACTTATCCATTGGTTGCAGATACCAACAAAACCATTTCTATGAACTATGATGTACTTGCTGGTGAGTATGATTGGGATGAAGAAGGTAATTGGTCAGCTACCGGCGAATTAATCGCTTACAGAGGTTTATTCCTTATTGATAAAGAAGGAATTGTTAGACATCAACTAGTTAACGACTTACCTCTAGGTAGAAGTGTTGAAGAAGCGTTAAGAATGGTAGATGCTCTTCAATTTGTAGAAGAAAATGGTGAGGCTTGTCCGGCAAACTGGAACCAAGGTGCAGAAGGACTAAAAGCTACACACGAAGGCGTTGCAGAATATTTAGCTACACACTAAAAGAAAGACTATCATTTAAAAGTCATTAAAATAAAATTAGGATAAAAGTCGTGTCCTTTCGGACGCGACTTTTTTTTGAAATAAAAACAGATAAAGTAAACAATGTGTTATCTTCTTTTTGTTTTTGGTATTTGAAAGCGAATACCCTAGTTCCAATTTTTTTAAGTGGTAACACAATAATAAATTAGAATTATGAAAACATTTACAGCAGTAACATTATTAATTTTTATCAATGTCTTAACCATTAAGGCACAAGACTCATTAGTTAATTTTAAAGAAACCCATTTATTAGTTGATGGCATTGAAATCAATGTGGGAAATACCGTTTTAAAAGGAAACGAAAAACAAATAAAGAAATCTTGGGCGAACTTTATCAAAAAACAAACCCATAGACGAGTTCACCGCAAAAAAAATATTTACACAGTAAAAAAAGTCGTTGTAAATCAAATCACCGATAAGCGAGGTGATTTAATCACTTTTATTTATCGTACAGATAACAAGATTTCTGTTAATATAGCCTACAAATTGGGGTATGATGTTTATCTAACAAGCAATCATTATCCCGAAGATTTTAAACGCTTAGAAAAATTTACTCAGTTTTTCGTTTATAATTATTACAATGACTTTTTACCTGTGTATATCAAAAGCAGGACAAAGGATTTGAAGATGCTCAAAAAAGAAGAAAAAAGAGCTAATAAAAAAGTAAACAAGAGTAGAAATAAAATTTTAGTTAATCAAAAAAGAGTTAGAAGCATTGAAAAGAAAAATGAAAAACTAAGTATAAAAGCTGAAGCTAGTCAAGACTCCATTAAAAAAAATGACATCAATTTTAAGATTGAAAACTTGAGAGATCACATAGCAAGAAACAATGAAAAGATAGATGAGCTAAAAGCCGAAAAAGAACTTCGAAAAAAGTTTCTTGAAACCATCAAGAAAAAAAAGAAAAATATCCGAAAAGATATAGATGAAGCAAAATTGACACTTTTAGATGTAAAAACAGAAATTAAAAATTACAAATAATTGCAAAGCCCAACACTAAGTGTTGGGCTTTTCTTGTTGAGCTACAAAGAAGCAACAACCTATTCAAACGGAAAAACAATTTTATAAAACGCTCCTTTTCTATCGTTTAATATCTCCACTTCGCCATCTATTTGTTCTATCAATGTATCTATTAATTCTGTTCCTAGCGTTCCATTATTTTTCAAACTAAATCCTTCAGGAAAACCAACGCCGTTATCGCCAATTATCATAGTTATCACATTATCCTTTAAGGTCATTTCACAATAAATTGTAAAATCATCCTGCTGAAAGTTTGGTTTACCATGCTTAAAAGAATTGGTAACTGTTTCATTGACAATTAAACTTAACGGTATAACCGTATCTAGTTCAAGCCGTTCAATCTCAAGGTTTGTTTTTACAGCAACTCTTTGCCCCGTAGCGTAAGAAGCCACTAAATTCCGAATAAGCTCATTGACATATTCCGGAAGATTAACCGCACTCAAATCATTACTCATATATAATTTTTCATGCACCAAAGCCATAGCCGCAACCCTTTGTTGACAATCAATAAAATGATTAGCAACAGAAGTATCCTCAATCGTAGAAGCCTGCAGGCGAAGTAAACTCGTTATGATTTGAAGATTATTTTTTACCCGATGATGAATTTCTTTTATTAAAATAGTCTTTTCCTCATTATCCAGCGTAGTAATTTCTAAATCTGTTTCCAATTTTTTATTTTTATTCAAATATCTATATATAAAATCAGCACTTATCAGCAGTAATACCAACAAGCCCCACAACATATAATTTTGTCTTTTTATATGATTTTTCTCTTCCAAAATCCGAGCATTCAAGGCTTGTAATTTCTTATTATTTTCCTTACTAAGTTCAATCTCTTGTTTTTGTTGTTGATACTTATATTTTGCAGATAATTCCTCTATCTTATCTTCATTCGATTTTTTTAATGCTTGCTGAAAATAATCAACATAATTCACATACATCTCTATTATTTCATCCTTGTCTCCCAGCATCTTATACACATCAATCAAACCACTATAAAAATCCCTTAAATCAAAAATAGAATGTGTAGCTTTTGCAAGTTTTAGTCCTTCCGTGTAATAAAAAAGTGCTTTTTTCGGATGATTTAATGACTGATGATAAAAACCCAAATTCAACAGGCTTTCCATAATTTTTGACGTATCCCCTTGACTTTGTCTTACCTCAAAAGCTTTATCAAAATTATATTTCGATTTTCCGTAATCACCTATATTAAAATAGACAATAGCTAAATTATTGTAAGCATTAGCCAAATCATTTTGGGTTCCATAATCCAAACTATAATCTAAAAAATGATTAAAATAATACGTTGCAGAATCCAAATCTCCGACATCCAAATAATACAAGCCCTGTAAATTTTGATAACGATATTTCGCCAAAGTATCAGCAATATGTATTAAAACAAATTTTGTTTTACCTATCATCTCTTTTGCTTTATCATACTTTCCGACATCCAAATACAATTTCGTAAGATTTATCATCGGAGAATAAATACACTCATAAGACGTATCTGCTCCGAGAATTTCTATCGCTTTGATATAATATGCAATAGCTTCATCATAATCACGCGTTTTATGATAAGCCCTACCTAATGTAGCAAAAGTAATAGCCGTTTCGCAAGGCGTAGCAAATTTTTCGCGAAGTTCTATCGCCTTTTTCAAAAAATCCTGACCAAGATAATAGTCTCCTTTCTCTATATTAATAAACCCCAAGTAGTTATAAGCTTCCATTAAATCCAAAGAATCACCTCTTTTTATCGCATCTTCTTCCAAACGTTTAGAAAGCACAAACGCTGAATCAATATCCTCCTTGATGAGCTTGTTAATAACTGGTTTTAACTTGTCAAACGTATATTCTTGTGCATAAGTACCCGACACATAAATGAGTATCCCACAAAAGAAAAGGATAATTTTCACAAACTTATATGAATTATATGAAATCAATTTTTTCGTTATACCATTAACATTCAACACTATGAGCATAATATCCCTTCGGTGGTTTTAAAAATACTAAAATTTAAAACACCTACACCGTTTTTTATCTTTTAATACCCATATTTTCCTTTCCAAACGAAATGCAAATATTTTTTTAAGTCCTGTTCTCGTCTGTTTAATTTCGGTTGATAAAACACAGAATTTTCCAATCCTTTAGGCAAAAACTCTTGTTCGTGTAATTTATCTTGATTATCGTGTGAATATTGATAATCAGCACCATAGCCAATATCCTTCATCAACTTCGTTGGAGCATTTCTAAGATGAATCGGCACCGGTAAATCACCCGTTTGCCTAACCACCTCTTGTGCTTTATTGATTGCTATATAAGAAGCATTACTTTTGGGAGAAGACGCCAAATAAGTAACACACTGCGATAGAATAATACGACTTTCCGGCCATCCGATTTTAGACACCGCATCAAAACAAGTATTGGCAATAACCAAAGCCGTAGGGTTAGCATTCCCAATATCTTCCGATGCTAAAATCAGTAACCTTCGAGCAATAAATTTAGGTTCTTCTCCGCCCTCAATCATTCTAGCCATCCAATACAAAGCACCATTCGGGTCACTACCTCGTATCGACTTAATCATAGCCGAAGCAATATCATAATGCTGTTCACCCGCTTTATCATAATTACTCAAACTTTGCTGTACATTCTCCAACACAAAATCATTTGTAATTTCATTTTGATGTTCAGGCAAAGCCAATACGGCAATCTCCAAACTATTCAACAATTTACGAGCATCTCCACCCGATATTCTAAGTAAAGCATCCGTTCCTTTTAGTACAATTTGCTTCGATTTCAAAAACGAATCCTGCTCCAATGCTCTGTACAACAAGGCTTCCAAATCTTCTTTAGTATGCGGTTTCAAAATATACGTCTGACAACGCGACAAAAGAGCCGAAATCACTTCAAAAGAAGGATTTTCAGTCGTAGCACCAATCAGCGTAATAATTCCTTTTTCTACGGCGTTCAGCAAAGAATCTTGTTGCGACTTACTAAACCGATGAATTTCATCAATAAAAAGCACCGCATTTCTACCCCCAAACATTCCTTGATTTTGCACCTTATTGATTACCTCTCGAATATCCTTTACCCCACTATTAATAGCCGACAGCGTATAAAACGGACGGTCAAGTGTTTCCGAGATAATCTGAGCCAATGTTGTCTTACCTACTCCCGGAGGCCCCCAAAAAAGCATAGAAGGAAGACTACCGCTTTCAATCGCCTTTCTCAAAGGTTTCCCCTCTCCTACTAAATGTTGTTGCCCAAAATAATCGTTCAAAGAAGTGGGACGCATCCGTTCGGCAAGAGGAATAGTATTCATTATATCGGTCTTAAATTTGTGTAGGACAAAGTTAATTATTTTTTGGGCGTTCCCCTCATTTGCAAATGAAGAATATCGCTCACGCGAAACACTTCATCTGCAAATGAGGGTCGGGCTATCCACTATATCTTTTGCCCTCCAAAAGGAGGGAGGGCAAAAGGATGCCGTTCTTATCCCTAACGCAGAATAAAAAAAAATCTTTGCATAGCTCCCATTATGAAAATATTTTTTGAAAAAGTTATTTACAGTTTGGGAATAAAAATAAAATTAGATTACTTCATAAAATCACTTTGATCTAAATAAACAGGAGAAGAATCCCCGTCTTTATACACAAAGCTTATAGGCACAATGTACCTAACTGGAGTATCGCGAGGCTCCCAATTCGGCATATTCTTTACTACTCTAACACACTCTTTTTTTAGTTGTTTTATCATTTCCTTTTCTTCTTTACTCTTTTTCTCCCCACAAGACATACACTTTATCTTGGCTACTTTAACGTTGTATACCTCTCCTTGTGATCCTATCGTAAACGAAACATAAATCTTAACAGGTAAAGTATCCAAACTTGGTTTTACAACCGAAACAACGTGTACTGGATGAGTGTCATACTGAGAAAAATAGTCTATTCCTCCATAAAGTGACGAAACAGAAACCAACAATAAAAACAATAAAATCAAACGAAAAAAAACTCTTGAGTACATATCTTACTTAAATCCACTATAACGCCCTTTAAAACCAATCCTATATCGAAGGAAAAATTCCATTCCTCCCAATCCATTGGTTGCAATAGAAAGAGAAGAAATATTAATATCGTAAGCAGCACCAAAAGAAAAACCGCTCCAATTAAGACCCACCTTAGTATAAAAAGAATCATTTGAACGATAATACATACCCACTAAGAATGAAGTCTCATCATAATAACCTGTATATTTAGAACTTTCCTTTATCATATATTTAAAATCCGTACCCACGGCAATCGATTTGTTAGGTCCTTGAAAAAAAGCATACATACTCGGGTCGATATAAAACTTGGTATGACTTACACCATATTCCATATATGCGTTCACCAAATACTTTCTATATAATTTCTCGTCCGTGGTAAACAAACCAACATTCGGTCTGGTTACATGATGGACAGAACCACCAACAGAAATAAGGATATTATCTTGAACTTGCCCATAATAATACACGCCGGTATTCAAATCAAATTTACCTATGCTTTGGGCAAATTTAGCTTCCCCGGATGATTGTAAAATATTAAACTGCTCTCCCGTCCATTGATTTCCCCAGGTCAGCGTTCCCATTTCCATGGAACGTTGAAAATACGAAGGTTGAACACCGAAAGCTAAATATTGGTTTTCATTGACCTCTATGCCATAACTCAAACTTAAATTATATACACCTGTTTTCATTAAACTAGTACCTGCAACATCGTTAAAAAAATTTAACCCTCCAGCAAAATAATAACCTTTCTTTTTATAAAATTTTGCATCTACCGTTCCCGACGTAGTTGTAAACAAGTTGGGGGAAATAGACGACCACTGACTTCTATAATTTGTAAACAATTGCACATTTCCAGGAAAAAGACCTGCCGCCCCAGGATTTAGCATTATAGGAGAAGCATTAAACATACTAAAGTGCCTATCTTGTTGTGCGTCAACTTGTCCTAAACAAATGAACAACACCCATAAAAATATTATTATTCCTCTCATTACTATTTTACTTAACAAGTGTTACGTTTCCTTTTAAGACTCCTGTTTCGCCATTTCTTAATACATATTCCAACGTATAGACAAAAACTCCCGGGTTTTCGGGTTTCCCCTTGTACTTACCATCCCAACCAAAGGATTTTTTACTCGATTCAAATATTTTTTCTCCGTATCGGTTATAGACTATAAAGTTCATTTTTTCTATACCCGCCCCTTCTACATACAAAACATCGTTCACTTTGTCTCCATTTGGAGAAAAAGCTGAAGGAACTCCAATTGCCGTTACCTCAACAACTGTAACCAACACACTATCGGTTACTGCACAACCGTTATCTGCAGTAACTGTTATTGTGTACAAGGTAGTAGAATCGGGTTCTGCAACCGTTGACATACAGTCATCGCAAGATAAAGTTTCTGAGGGACTCCATAGATAAGTGCTGCCATCGGTTTCAACTGTTAATAAGGTGTTTGTTCCTTCAAATATTGTAACATCATCACTAGCCGTTACAGAAGGAGGTTGAGCAACTGTAAGCGTATGATGAAGCGTATCGGAAGTCAACGTATTAAAAGCAATCAATTGAATATCAAAAGTTCCCTCTGACTCAAAACAAATATTGGTTGGATTTTCATCGGTTGAACCACCAGGGAAACCTCCTTCAAAAATCCATTCATAAGAATCTGCATTGGTGCTTTCATTGGTAAAATTAATGCATTGCCCTGTACAGATTACATTACTCGGCAATGTAAACACCGGAACAGGAGGGTCACACTCACTAACAACTACCGCATCGGTTATTGTTATTGTAGCTGTCCCATTATTATCGGTTACACTTAATGTAACATCGTAAGTTCCTATATTGGTGTAACAAATTCCCGAAGGGTTTTGAGCATTACTTGTTGTTGTGTTTGCCCCTGGGAACTGCCACTCATAAGTCGCTGTTCCAACCATACCAAAACTTTGATCGGTAAAACTTACACACCCTTCTTCGCATATATTAGGATTGTTTACGGTAAAATTAGCCGTTGGTAACGGGCAAGATTCTACTACAATGGTTGTATCTTTTTGCCCTAACACATTGTTTGAAGCATCAACTGCCACCAATGTAACGGTATAATTACCTGGTGTATCATAACAAACTTGTGGAGGATTTGCTCCTAAAGCACTAGATGGTGTTCCACCTGTAAAACTCCACGCAAAGTTACCGATTGAACCACCTCCGCTATTGTTAGTAAACGTGATACAATTGGTTTGACAAATCGTATCATCCGAAGGGGTAAAATCTATTATTGGTGTTGAACAAGAAACAACGGTAACATAGCCCGTCATCACTGAATCATCGGAGTTTCCATTTTCCGTAACGGTCAACGTAACGTCATACGTTCCTGTAGCAGGATAACAAATATTGGTCGGGTTGACATCGGTTGAAGTACTTGGAGTTGCTCCTGCAAACGACCAACTGTACGTTGCACTATTACCAACACCGGAGCTTGTATTGGTAAAGCTAATACAATCGGCAACACATAAGTTTGTATTGGATGCCGTAAAACTAGCCGTAATAGTGGAACAATCATTTACAACCACATCAATTGTATTCGACGAACCACAAGGTGCCGTATAAGTAATTTGATGCGTCCCGATACCTGCTGTAGCAGGGTCAAATGTTCCTGCGTTAGCATCAGTTATACCTGTTCCACTCCATGTTCCATTAGGTGTTACCGCCGTTAGGTTACTAGGAACATCTGTAGAACAAAAAGGACCGAACGGGTTTATGGTTGAATCGCAGGCTGGTGATGATGAACAAGCTCCGGAAGTAACAGAAACATCATCAATAAAATAATAACTTAACATTGGACCTCCCGGTTGGGGAGAATAAACAGTTTGTGTAGAAGTAGAACTAGCATCATTAAAATTCCCTATTGTTATATATTGTTCTCCTCCAGTCGCTGTGAAAGTGGACTGAATCAATGTCCATCCTACCGTGTCGGACACATAGGAACTAGAAACAACCTGCGGAGTAACATTAAGAGGATTAGTTCCACTAGCTGTAACGGGGGTAGATGACAAATATGCTCCAAGTGAATTAATTGCAATAATAACCGCAGCAGGGTTAGCTGCTAAAGAAGCATAAAACTCCACACAATAATCTTGTCCTGCTACCAAAGGAGAAGTCAATTGAACTTGCAAATATTCTCTATTATTATCAATCGTTCCAAAAGCTCCTGATGCAGCTATTAAACCTGCATAACCAACTCCTGAATGTGTCGGTTGATAGGATATCATATTACATGGAGTTGACGTTCCCATACAACCCGAACCACAAGAAGAATGAAAAGAATCAGCTGAACCATCTGTCGGGATAACCCATGGAGTTATTTTACTAGTGGCTACACTAGGCGAAACAGTGTCGTTACAGTTACTTATTGTTTCAAAACTAGGATTAGGAACTAGATTCTGACCCAACGAGACCAAACTTATAAACAGTATATTCAATATTAAAAGATACTTCTTCATATGTATATTAATTTTTAGAAAAGACGAAGTTAATTATTTTTGGTTGCTTGTAGAATAATCCCTATGTTTTTTTTGTATTGATAATTCTTCTGTATCCGTGTTAGGGATACAATCCCTAACACGGAACATCTGAGCACAATAAAACGCTTTTATTTGCCTTATACTTCTTCAAAATTATTTCCCATAGCTGGGGCTATGCAAAAGAATTTTTCATCGTCTAAGAAAACTAAACTCCGTTTTCTTTGCATTCACCTGTTCCGTGTTAGGGATAGGAGCGGCATCCTTTTGTCCTCCCTCCTTTTGGAGGGCAAAAGATATAGCGGATAGCCCGACCATTACGGCGTTAAAAAGTAGTGTAGTGCAACGAAACTGCTTTTTTATGCTGTAATGGGAACGCCCAAATCATTCTCATTAAAATGTTGGACAATCATACGTATTAAAACGTTGACCTCCTGCAGGAAAGTTCCCTCTTTTATTTTTGTGACGTAAGGTTAATGTTACTTCGTGTGAACCTGAATTATACTTTGACAAACCGGACATACTGATATCATAAGAGTAACTGATTCCTATTTTTGAGGTAGAGAATCCAACCATCAAGGCTGTTGCATCTTTAAAGCGATAGGATATACCCGCCCACAGCCTTTTGTTGTATATAGCTCTTAGGTTTATATCAAATTGCAAGGGTGCGGTAGACATATAGCGTAGAACGGCTGACGGTTCTAATGTGATTAGAGGGCTATGTTTTCCAAGGGGGATAATGTAACTTCCGTTTAGATAAAACGTTCGTTCGAGCTTATTGGTTACAGTGGTCATTATATCGGTTAAATCTACTTTTGATTGTATGATATTAAATCCGGATAACCCTACTTGGTAGCGGTCGCCGTAGAATTTTATTCCGAATGCTATGTCTGGTATGAGCCTGTTAGAAGTATAATTCAGTACGGTGTTGTCGTTATCTTCTTCCGTAATTAAATACTGTTTTCTTATCATATATTGGCTCATTGAAGTTGCCAACCCAAATGAAACACGGTCGTATTTTGATGTTTCTACTTGTGTTGAAAGTGCTACCAATAATCCTGTTCTTCTTGCAGGCCCGGCAACATCATTAAAAATTGCTCCGCCTACTCCTAAGTATTTATTAATAGAGGTGTGATAAGAGAGATGTTGTGCCACCGGTGCTTCACGTATGCCCATCCATTGACGACGAGCACTTAACACTAACGGGGCGTAGGTTTTTGTTCCTGCTACAGCCGGATTTAAGACAAAACTGTTAATCATGTATTGGCTATTCATTACGATTTGCTGTGCATAGCTTTGTTGTTTACAGTTAAGGCTTATCAATAACATTATCAATATGAAGAATTTATTGTTCATCATCGCAGTAATGTTATTGTTCCGTTTTGTTTTCTTTCGCCTCCGTTTAGTTCTAACACATAATAATAAACTCCTGCAGGCAAATGAGTTCCCGATGCTGTTGTACCGTTCCAATGAATTTCTAAAGAAGATGTTTTATAGACTTCTCTTCCCCATTTGGAAAATACGGTTAGCGAGGCACTTTCATAATCGGCGAAATCAAGATTCCATGTATCGTTTTTTCCATCTCCGTTTGGTGTAAATGTGTTAGGTATATCGATACATTCCATTTCATCGGTAATTACTACTTCATCGGATTTAGCTACACAACCTTCGTTGTCTCTGATTTGCACAGAATATGTTCCTGCTTCTACAAAATTGATACTTTCTTCATAAGAACCGTTCGACCACAAGTAATCTAAAAACCCCTTATTATTTTTTGCTAGGACACTTAATGTTATTCCTCCTTGTGAACACGGGAACTCTTCCGTAACTATTGTTGCAGTTAAGTCCGAGGGTTTTACGACTATTTCTTTATCGACAGAATTGGTACAACCACTGATTGGAGAAATATAGGTATAAGTAATTGTATGCGTGCCAACTCCCGCAACCTCCGGATTGAAAATTCCATTTGCTACTCCTGTTCCTGAATAGACACCTCCATCGGGTTCTCCTCCTTCCAAAGCAAACGGCAATCCTATTCCGCAGAGCGTATCAAACGGATTACAATGTACGATTGTTTCAATTACACTTACGAAAGCACTTGCACATTCGGTACTTCCACATGTTCCTCCTTCGGCTCTTACATAATAGGTAGTTGAGTTATTGGGGGTAAGTGTTACACTTGTCCCTGTTCCTACCGGCGGACTACCTCCGCAACTGTTTTCGTACCACATCCAATCGGCTCCTGATACTAAATTTCCTCCGACTACGGTCAATGTTGTTGTTTCTCCTTGACAGAAATTATTATTCGACACTTGTACTCCTGTTGCTGCTACACTTCCATTTTGAACATTTACAGTAACACTTTGACATGATGTTGCTCCACACGTTCCGACTGCACGAACAAAATAAGTTTCGGTAAATGTAGGAGAAACGTCTAATGAAGTTCCCACTCCCACCGGTACAGCACCACAAGCACCTGTGTACCATACCCAAGTGTAATCACTTGGTAAGGTAGAGCCTACCACTGTTAGTGTTGTTGTTGCTCCTGGACAAATATTATCGGTAGAAACATTTGCTGAAGTAGGAGCATCTACTCCTGCCCCCACATCAATTGTGATATTTACGCAAGAAGAGTTTCCACAATTCCCTTCACCTCGCACGTAATAGGTTGTTGTAGCACTTGGGGCTACACTTATAGAATTACCACTTCCTACAGGATTACTGCCACACGAACCAGAATACCATTGCCATGTAGCTCCCGAACCAAGATTCCCTCCCGACACAGACAATACAGTAGATTGTCCCACACAAAGAGCTGTGCTTGTAGCTACTATTTCATTTGGTGCTGTAGATACTTCATCTGTATTCACCATTACACTTGCACAATTTGTAAACCCACATGTCCCCTCTCCTCTTACAAAATATTCTGTTGCAGATGAAGGAGAAACGCTTATAGTGTTTCCTGTTCCGATAGGCGTTCCTAAACCACATCCTCCCTCATACCACGTCCAATTATCCCCGTTAACTAAATTCCCTCCTACAACGGTCAAATCGGTTGAAGAATTAGGGCAAACATTGGGATTAGAAACTAAAATAGAGGTCGGCAATGTGGAAGTCGGCAGAACTGTTACCGTTGCATTTACACAACCTGAAGTATTACAATCTCCTTCAGCTCTCACGTAATATATAGTTGTAGCCGTAGGAGAAACAGAAAGAGTTGCACCACTCCCTAAGTAAGCACCTCCGCAAGAACCTGTGTACCATTCCCACGTTGCTCCGGCTCCCAAACTACCTCCTGAAACATTTAATGTTGTAGCGGTTCCTGAACAAATATTATTGTTTGATACAGTTATCCCCGTAGCATCTGTTGAAATAGTTTTGACATTTATAGTTACGGTTGCACAAGAAGTAGTATTACAACTACCTTCTGCACGAACGAAGTAATCGGTCGTTACTGTGGGGTTTACACTTATACTGCTTCCCGTGCCTACGGGAGTTCCTCCACAAGAAGATGCATACCAATACCAATCTGCCCCTGTACCTAAATTCCCACCTACAACCGATAATACACTAACATCACCTGGACAAACATTTGTAGCTGAAGATACAACGGATGCAGGCGGAGTTGACTCATCATCTACAACAATGGTAATGTTCATGCAATTCGTCATATTACAAGTACCTTCGGCACGTACAAAATAGTTAGTCGTTACTAAAGGATTGACATTTATTGTAGCTCCTGTACCTATGGCTGCACCAGCTCCACAGCCGTTTTCATACCAATACCAATCTGCTCCATCTCCCAAACTTCCTCCAGTTACCGTTAAAGAAACCATATCGTTAGGACAAACCGTAGTATTGCTAGCGGTAATGCCTGTCGGTGCTGTTGAAGGTTGTGTTACAAAAACCGTTGTATAAGCCAATGCAGTAGTATCACACCCTTCAATACGCACATAGTAGGTTGTCGTGGTTGCGGGGCTTACCCCAATATACGTTGGAATAGAACTCGTGTGAATAGGCAATGGACTTCCTAAATTTGGGTCTTGGTCGTACCATGCATAAACGGCATTTGTGCCCAACACTCCTCCGGTGGCGGTTAAATCTGTGCCTCCACCTAAGCAAATAGATGAGCTGGAAGGTGTTAACGTTGTTGGTGGATTAGACGGGTTTTCTACGACTACTAACTTACTAACTGAAGGTGTTACCGAGCAGTTTCCTTCTGCTCTTACATAAAATGTAGAAGTAGAAGAAACATTTACTGTAAACGGGTCTCCCGTTCCAATAAGGTTTCCGTTTGAGTTGGGGTCGTTATCATACCAATACCAATCGGCATTTGACCCAAGTGTTCCGCCATTGACAGAAAGCGTAACATTACCCGCTCCACAAAGACTAGCCGGTGTTGCGGTTATAGATGTTGCAGCAACTGAAGGAACTTCTATCCCCACTACAACTCCGTTGGAAATAGCTTCATCACAAGGAGTTAAAACTTTTCTTCGGAAACACGTATTTTGAATCAAACCCAGCGGAGGGTCATAAGTGGAATTTGTTGCTCCGGGAATATCTACAAAAGCACCTGTACAACCCAAAGACTGTTGCCATTGGTAGCTAGCAAAATTAGACGTTGCCGGTTCTCCGTCCTGTACAGAACCCAATACTGTTGGGTCGCCATTCATACAAACATATTGTTCTCCATCTATTTCACCTGCATCTAAGGCATTAAACGTCCAATAAATTTCTACTCTTGCGTGATAATCGTCATTTGCTATCTCGTATTGATTCCATTGACAAGGAGAATCTAGTGTAAAATCTATATTACCAGAATTTGCTCGATTATCGTGATTATCATCATTTATCGTACCCCAATAACACGAACCGTCGTAACTACAATCGTTGGGGCAATCTTTTTCAAAACCTTCTATTTGAGTTTGGATTTGAGTCGCATCTGTACCTGTTACAATTTGCCACGAAAAAGGAATTGACGGACCTTGATTAGGCGTACCTGAAAACCATGAACCATAATTATTGTCAGCTAAATAAATACAACCTGTCGGCACCCATGAGGTAATAGCTGAACCATTCGTTCCATTATCTTTAAACCAAATATACCATGTAGGATCTTGTCCCTGCAAATCAGAGGCATCCGCCGTAGCCATTATCTCCACAATCTTTATCTCGTAATCTACCAATTGGGCATAGGAAGACAACCCAATCAAAAGAAAAATTATATATACATTTTTAAACATCTACTATCGTAACGTATTTATTGGCGAAGTGATTGCTTTTAAGCATTATACTCAAGGAAATATGTGCTTACCTTATGTAAATATATACAAAAAATTTAGTTTTCAAAATTGAGAAATGCTCAATCTCTTCAAGAAGCTGATTGAACTTGCTTAAATAATTTCGGAAATTGTCTTTTTATGGTTCTTTGTTCCATAAAAGCGACAAGTCCAAGAAATAATACAATCAAGAAAGAATGATATATAAAAACTCCCCAACTAAAATCGCCTGTTAAATCTTGACGGTAGCGTAGAAAAAATAAAAGCAAGGCTGAAAACAGATACAAAAAAGCCTTCTTTAAATTGTAGCTAATCGGGTAAAACTTTTTACCTAGGTAATAAGACAGAATCATCATACTAGCATAGCACAACAACGTTGCCCAAGCGGAAGCAACATAACTATACTCCGGAATAAAATTATAGTTAACTACGACTGTTATTAAAGCTCCTAAAATGGAAATTAAAGCTCCGTATATCGTTTTATTGGACAATTTATACCAAATAGATTGATTGTAATATATTCCCAAACACAAATTTGCAAACAACAAAATCGGAACAATTTTCAGCCCTACCCAATACACTTTATTCGGCGTGAAATACCTGAATATTTGTAAATTCAGAGCTATTGCAAGAAATAAGAATGAAACGATAATGACAAAATAATTCATCACCAAAGAATAGGTCTGTTTTGCATTTTTTCCTTTAGATTCTTTAAAGAAAAATGGTTCTGCTGCATAACGATAAGCTTGAATTGCCATGGCAATAATCATTGTGATTTTGTAGTTTGCACCATAAATTCCTAGTTGGGTTTGTGCCATTTTAAGTGCTTCCTGTGTATTGATACCACTAGCAACATACTTGTTAAACAACATCTCTTTTATCATAGTTCTATCCAATGTTTCGTTGATGATTCCGGCTACTCCGACAAAAAACAATGGATAAGTATAGGCTAACATTTGTTTTGTTAAATCTTTATCAAAACCCAATTTTATTTTCAGTTCGGGAGCTAATAGTGAAAACTTAACGATGCTGGCGATAAGGTTCGCAATAAAGACATAACCTACACCGATTTCTGGATTATATAGCCAATCGATTAGCCAGTTTGAATGATCTTGGTAGTTGATTCTGCAATACACCAAAAAGAAAAGGTTTACACTGATAAAAACACCGATATTCGCTAAGTTTACCAAAGCAAATTTTTTGGCTCTGCCTTCTTTTCTTAATCGAGCCAAAGGAATACTTCCCAAAGCGTCTAAACCAACGATGATAGCAAACCAAATAACGTATTCCGAATGATTGGGATATTTGAGCCAATCGGCTATTTCTTGCGAAAATACTACTGCCGAAAGAATAAAAAGAGAGGTTGTGGAAAGCAATGCAGTAAGAGCATTTTTATACACTTTTCTTCCCTCTTGCCCATGTTGACTGGAAAAACGAAAATAAGTTGTTTCCATTCCGTAAGTAAGCATAACCGATAAGAAAGCTACATACGCATACATTTCGGTTATGATACCAAATTGGTCGGGCGAAAAGACTTTATCGTAAGTAAACAGCGGAGTAAGCATATAGTTAAGGAAGCGACCGATGATGCTACTCGCTCCGTAAATAACTGTTTGCCCTGCAAGTTTTTTTAGCTTACTCATTTTGTTTTTCCTCGTTCTTTTGAGTGATTGATTATAAAAATCATCCTTTTCTCTTTACTTACGGCTACTAAATTAATCAAATCGAGTTGTTTCTATACGATAAAATGATATTTTTGTATTTGTTGTCATTCAAATCCGTTTATGTTTTCTATTTCTCCGTATCAAGGTGTTGCTTTTAGTACTGAATTATTGCCTAAAATTATTAGTCAACTGAATAAGGATTTGCAAATGACCGGCTTTGATAATTTATTTGCTACGGATTTAACTATTGACGAATTGATTCATGAGTGCGTACTTTTTTTTGAAGAATTATTGAACGAAAACGATGCCCAGCTATATAACTTGTTATATCGAATTGACGTGAATCAAAATAAGATTTACGGCAGTGATGGAAAGCCACAATTTTTGTTGGCGAAATTGGTGTTGCAACGAGAGTTTGAAAAAGTGGTATTGAGAAAATTGTTTAGTTAGATTTGTTGAACTTTTTTTGATGAAAACTAAAACTCACTTTCTATCCGCCAATTTCACTCGCGTTAGGGATAGAACGGCGTGTCTGAACTCCTTTTTGCCCTCCTCCTTTTGAGGGCAAAAAGAGTGAGTAGTAATAGCCCGACCATTACGGCGTTGAAAAGTGGTGTAGTGCAACGTAACCGCTTTTTTATGCCGTAATGGGAACGCCCTAATAATAAACCTTATAATTATGAACTATTTATTTTTTCTATTTACTTGTTTCACCCTTGTTGCCTACGGACAAAGTGATTTTACTTCGTTTTATTTTGCCGAGCCTCAACCCAACAATGTAGCTCCAACTTTACAATTTGACTCTTCTATTATTGGAGAATATTACGCTGAAAAAGATACGTTATTCCGTTTTGTGATTACCTCGGATAGTATTTACACCCAAAAAAGTTTGCTCTTTACACTAACCAAAAAAGACATTCGAAAATCTAAGGGAAAGTACTTTTTTAAGAATAATAAACTGCATGGAATTGTGGCAAATGAGGGGTTAACTTATATCAAAAGCAATGATACAACCTATGCTATATACAATCAAAAAGACCTTTATTATAAACCTTCCGGCGGAAATGTACTGAAAAAACAAAATATTATTTACTACTTGAACGAGAAGGAAGGCAATGGATATTTCACAACGTATTTGCTCTATCCAACAGCGAAAGGAATTTTGATTTTTGCCCTTGACCACGAAGAAGTTTTAGATAAGATTCAACAATTTAATACGTTAGATTCATTACAAATTGATAATATAAAAACCTATTTAGCTCGTCCCAACAGCAGTGAAATCAACCGTTTTATACAGGAACAAGGATTTACGGAAGTTACGCAATACCTGAAACATTAAGCCATGGAAGATCATTCACCGGAAATAGATGCCTTACGAGAGGCTATTCACTTAAATAGGGAAAATTTACTAAACGATTTGCTTTTATATTTAGGTTTCGACAATATAGACGAGCCCCGATTTCAAGAGATGCTCCAACTAATTGAAGATGCCGAAAAAAAAAGCGTTAAACTAAACGAAGCTCTGTCTGCTCAAGAAGTCATCAACAACGTATTGAAGAATAAAAATCTGTAAAATCAGTATTTGGGCGTTCCCTTTCAAGAATAAAAAAATAGTCGTTACACTCACTATTTTTTTTACTCTTGAAAGGTCGGGCTATCCACTATATCTTTTGCCTGCCATAAAGGCAAGCAGGCAAAAGGATGCCGTTCCTATCCCTAACGCGGGTCAGGTAAGTGCAAAGAAAATGGAATTTAGTTTTCTTAGACAATGAAAAAATTCTTTCTCTATCTCCTTAAATTACATCCGTAAATATTTTACGGAGCTATACTCTATATTTGTGTCAAACAAAACACACAGCTTATGAATGTTAGAGAGTTAACCATTGGAGACAGATTAATACGAACAAATAGAAAAAGTCTAACAAAAAGCCATGCAATTTATGTAGGGGTAATCAACGGAAGACTATCCATTGCCGAAAACACAAAACAAAAGGGAGTAGTCTATTCTCCTCTTATCAACTTTATAAATACCGGAAATAAAATAGAAGTTATACACTACGGATTTAAAAAAGAAAAACAACAGGAAATACTTAAAAGTATTAATAAGAAAATAGGAATAAAATACGATTATAATCAGTACAATTGTAAACAATTTGCAGATGAAATAATTCGAGATAAAAGAAATGCTGAATTTATATTATTAAAAACAATAGCAAGAATAGCATCTCTGTTTATCATTCTATTCATCGGACAAAAAATTCAAAACAATGGCTAAAATAAAATCAGCATACTTCTGCCAAAACTGTGGCAAAGAGTCAGCAAAATGGTTGGGAAAATGTCCAAACTGTAACGAATGGAATACTTTTGTTGAAGAAATTGTACAAAAAGAGGACAGCAAAACAAAGATACTACACGGAGACTCATTCAAAAAAAACACAAAACCACATCATATTAATGAAATTAAACCTTTAGAAAATAGAAGGTACAAACTTTCAAACAATGAATTTAATCGCGTATTGGGAGGTGGGATTGTAGTTGGGTCGCTCACATTAATAGGCGGAGAACCCGGAATTGGAAAATCAACTTTATTACTGGATATAGCACTAAACAGCAATTTAAAAGTTCTCTATGTATCGGGTGAAGAAAGTGAAGAGCAAATAAAAATGAGAGCTGACAGAATAAAACATACGGAAAGCAATTGTTTCTTGCTTACCGAAACAAACACACAATATATTTTTCAGCACGCCAAAAACCTTACCCCCGATTTACTTATTATTGATTCTATCCAAACACTCCAAACTCCGACCATCGAATCCTCTCCGGGAAGCATTTCACAAGTAAGAGAGTGTACCGCCGAGATGATGCGTTATGCAAAAGAAACAGGAATACCAATAATACTTATCGGACACATTACTAAAGACGGAACAATAGCCGGACCAAAGGTTTTGGAACACATGGTGGATACCGTTTTACAATTTGAAGGAGACAGAAATCACTTATACCGATTACTAAGAAGTATCAAAAACAGATTTGGTAGCACCAATGAACTTGGCATCTATGAGATGACGGCAGAAGGACTGAAAGAAGTAGAAAACCCTTCCGAAATTATGATTACACACAACAACGGGGAATTAAGTGGAATAGCTATCGCTGTTACTATGGAAGGGACACGTCCCCTACTTATCGAAATTCAAGCCCTGGCAAGCACTGCCGCATACGGAACCCCTCAACGTTCAGCAACAGGATTTGATTTAAGACGCTTAAACATGTTACTTGCGGTACTGGAAAAAAAATGTGGTTTTAGAATAGGACAAAAAGATGTATTCTTAAACATTACCGGGGGAATTAAGGTGGATGACCCATCCATTGATTTAGCGGTTGTCTGCGCTATACTTTCTTCCAATGTAGATTTAGGAATTGATTCAAAAACTTGTTTTGCTGCAGAAGTTGGACTATCGGGAGAAATAAGACCCGTGCCAAGAATAGAACATAGAATTTCTGAAGCTGAAAAATTAGGATATAAACGAATGTTTTTATCCAGACATAATAAAGGTGTTGTACAAGATAAACACCAGATACAACTAATTTTTGTAGAAAAAGTTGAAGATGTATTAAAAGAATTATTTAGCTAAATTTCAATGTAGTATTACTTATATAACAAAAAAGTCCTCCATAAATGGAAGACTTTTTTGCTTAGTATATGCAAAGTATTACTCTGCTATTTCTTCTTCCGTTTCAGTTATATCTTCAATCACTTCCTCTTTAGGTTTAACTACCAAAGATTGGAAATCAGACAAACCGGTACCAGCTGGAATTTTATGACCTACAATTACATTTTCCTTCAACCCTAACAAGTAATCAACCTTACCATTTACAGCGGCTTGATTCAATACTTTTGTCGTTTCTTGGAAAGATGCAGCAGAAATAAAACTATCCGTTTGCAAAGAAGCTTTAGTTATCCCTTGTAATAAAGGAATTGCCGTAGCAGGAACAGCATCTCTAGCTACAACTAGTTTCTTTCCGTTTCTTTTTAGCATTGCATTTTCATCTCTCAACTTACGAGCAGAGACAATTTGTCCTGGCATAAGATTAGTAGAATCACCAGCATCCTCAACCACTTTTTTACCCCAAAGTTTATTGTTCTCTTGGATAAATTCCCATTTATTCACAGATGATTTTTCCAAGAACAAAGTATCTCCTGCATCTTCAATTTCAACTTTACGCATCATTTGACGTACAATAACCTCAAAGTGCTTATCGTTAATTTTCACACCTTGCAAACGATATACTTCTTGAATTTCATTTACAATGTATTCTTGAACAGCAGTAGGTCCTTTTATGCTCAAAATATCTTGAGGAGTTGTTGCTCCTTCCGATAAATTTTGACCAGCCTTAACAAAATCATTTTCTTGTACCAATAAGTGTCTAGACAATGGAACTAAATATTTCGTTACTTCACCGGTTTTGGCTTCGATAATAACCTCTCTGTTTCCTCTTTTAATTTTACCGTAAGAAACAACTCCGTCAATTTTAGCCACAACAGCCGGATTAGATGGGTTACGAGCCTCAAACATCTCCGTTACACGAGGAAGACCACCTGTAATATCTCCGGTTTTACCAGATTTACGAGGTATTTTCACAAGAATATCACCTCCCGTGATTGTATCTCCTTCTTTCACGATAACATGGGCATCAACCGGTAAATTAAATGACTTAAGAATTGTTCCGTCTTTATCAACAATATTAATTGTTGGAACTGTCTTTTTATTTCTATTCTCTTTAATCACAATTTCAGAGAATCCCGTAGCTTCATCTACCTCTTCACGGTAAGTTTCACCAGAAATAAGATGTTCAAATTGAACAGTACCTTCAACATCCGAAATAATAACGGCATTATAAGGATCCCATGTACAAACAACATCTCCTTTCTTTATCACTCGTTTATTTTTCGCAACCATATGAGCACCGTAAGGTATATTATTGGTTGCTAAAACTTGGCCGTTTTCTTTGTCTAAAATTTTCATTTCAGCAGCTCGACCAATAACTACTTCTACCTCATTTCCTTCTTCATCAACTTTTGTAATTGTTTTTAACCCTTCTATATCTAATTTACCATTAAATTTAGATTTAATACTAGATTCATCAGCAATATTAGATGCCGTACCACCAACGTGGAACGTACGAAGTGTAAGCTGTGTACCAGGCTCACCAATAGACTGAGCAGCAATAACACCAACAGAATCACCTTTTACAGCAAGACGACCAGTAGCTAGGTTTCGACCATAACATTTTGCACAAACTCCTCTTTCTTTTTCGCAAGTAAGAACTGAACGTATTTCTACTTCCTCAATTTCAGCAGTCTCAATAGCTCTAGCGTGTTCTTCTTTTATTTCTTCTCCTTCTGCAACAATAACCTCACCTGTTTCAGGGTGTTCAATATCATTCAGAGCTACACGCCCTAAGATTCTATCAAACAAACTCTCTACAATATCTTCATTTTTCTTTAAAGCTGTTACCGTAAGACCTCTTAATGTTCCGCAGTCTTCATCATTAACAACAACATCTTGAGCAACATCCACCAACCTTCTAGTCAAATAACCGGCATCTGCTGTTTTCAATGCCGTATCCGCTAAACCTTTACGAGCTCCGTGAGTAGAGATAAAGTATTCCAAAATTGATAACCCTTCTTTAAAATTCGATAAAATTGGATTCTCAATAATATCTTGACCACCATTTGCTCCTGATTTTTGTGGCTTCGCCATCAAGCCCCTCATACCTGACAGCTGACGAATTTGTTCTTTAGACCCCCTTGCTCCGGAATCCATCATCATATAAACAGAATTAAAACCTTGTTGGTCTTTTTTCAAGTTTTCCATCAAAATATGAGTCAAACGAGAGTTCGTATGTGTCCAAATATCAATAATTTGATTATAACGCTCATTATTGGTGATAAGTCCCATACTATAGTTCATCATCACTTCTTCAACCTGTTTTTCGGCTTTTTTAATCATCTCATCTTTTTCTTCAGGGATAACAACATCACCCAAATTAAAAGAAAGACCACCTTTAAACGCCATATAATAACCTAAATTTTTAATGTCATCCAAAAATTTAGCAGCAGTAGGAACATTGGTTACTTTCAAAATATCACTAATAATATCTCTTAATGCTTTTTTCGTTAAAACATCATTTATATACCCGGCCTCACGAGGGACTAACTCGTTAAATAAGACTCTACCTACAGTAGTTTCAATTAGTTTGGTAACATACTCACCGTTCACAAAATCTTCAGTTTTCACTTTGATTTGTGCATGTAAATCTGCAACACCTTCATTATATGCAATCTTAACTTCTTCCGGAGAATAGAAAGACATTCCCTCTCCTTTTATTTTTTCTTCAGGAGTAGATTTTTTAAGTTTTGTCATATAGTAAAGACCCAAAACCATATCCTGAGATGGAACCGTAATAGGTGCACCATTGGCAGGATTCAAAATATTATGAGAAGACAACATTAACATTTGAGCCTCTAAAACAGCAGCATTACCTAGAGGTAAATGAACCGCCATTTGATCCCCATCAAAATCCGCATTAAACGCAGTACATACAAGTGGATGTAATTGAATCGCTTTACCTTCAATTAATTTAGGTTGGAAAGCCTGAATACCAAGACGGTGAAGTGTAGGAGCCCTATTTAATAAAACAGGATGCCCCTTTATCACGTTCTCTAATATATCCCAAACGATAGATTCTTTTTTACTTACTATCTTTTTAGCTGACTTTACTGTTTTTACAATTCCCCTCTCAATTATTTTACGAATAATAAAAGGTTTAAACAGTTCCGCTGCCATATCTTTAGGCAAACCACACTCATGTAACTTCAGAGTAGGCCCAACAATAATAACAGAACGAGCAGAATAATCAACACGTTTACCTAATAAGTTTTGACGAAAACGTCCGGATTTACCTTTAAGACTATCAGAAAGAGATTTTAAAGGACGGTTTTTATCTGTTTTTACAGCACTAGATTTCCTAGAGTTGTCAAACAATGAATCAACTGACTCTTGCAACATACGCTTCTCGTTACGTAGAATTACTTCTGGAGCCTTGATTTCAATTAATCTTTTCAATCTGTTATTTCTGATAATAACTCTTCTGTATAAGTCATTCATAGCAGAAGTAGCAAAACGCCCACCATCTAGAGGGACAAGAGGTCTCAAGTCCGGTGGAATTACCGGAACAGTTTTAACAATCATCCATTCCGGACGATTTTCTATTCTTGAATTAGCATCCCTAAAAGCTTCAATTACTTGAAGTCTTTTTAAGGCTTCATTTTTTCTTTGCTGAGAAGTTTCAGTATTGGCTTTATGACGCAATTCATAAGATAATTTATCTAATTCTAAACGTTGTAATAAATCATAAAGAGCTTCTGCTCCCATTTTTGCAATGAATTTATTTGGATCAGAATCTTCTAAAGCTCTATTCTCTCTTGGTAAAGTATCTAGTATATCTAAATACTCTTCCTCTGTTAGAAAATCAAGATATTCAACAGCTTCTCCGTCAGGTTTTGTAACACCAGCAGGGTTAATAACTACATATCTTTCATAATAAATTATCTGATCTAATTTCTTTGTCGGAAGACCTAATAAATAACCAATTTTGTTAGGTAAAGAACGGAAATACCAAATATGTGCTACAGGAACAACAAGTGAAATGTGTCCCATTCTCTCTCTCCTGACTTTCTTTTCTGTTACTTCAACTCCACACCTATCACAAACAATTCCTTTATAACGGATTCTTTTATATTTCCCACAATGACATTCATAATCCTTAACAGGACCAAAAATCCTTTCACAAAACAATCCATCACGCTCAGGCTTGTATGTTCTATAATTGATTGTTTCAGGCTTCAATACTTCTCCATGAGACTTTTCTAAAATCATTTCAGGAGAGGCAAGACTGATAGTTATTTTGCTAAATCTACTTCTAGGTTTCGATTCTTTTCTATAAGCCATATACTCGTATTTTTTTGTTGTATCAACAACATTTAAAATTTATTTTTATTGAAGTTATGCTAAACATAACTTCAATGAGTAATGAGGATTACCTCATTACTCATTTTAATCTTATTAATCTAAAGTGATATTCAATGCTAAACCACTTAATTCATTTAATAATACATTAAATGATTCAGGAGTTCCGGCTTCGGGTAAATTTTTACCTTTTACTATAGCTTCATAAGCTTTAGCTCTACCAATAACATCATCAGATTTCACAGTAAGAATCTCTTGTAAAATATTTGATGCACCAAAAGCTTCTAGAGCCCAAACCTCCATCTCTCCAAAACGTTGACCTCCAAATTGAGCTTTTCCTCCAAGTGGTTGTTGTGTAATTAATGAATAAGGACCGATAGAACGAGCATGCATCTTATCATCAACCATATGGCTCAATTTAATCATATAAATAACACCTACAGTAGCTGGTTGATCAAAACGTTCACCCGTACCTCCGTCATATAAATAAGTCTTACCATTACGTGGTAAACCCGCTTCATCTGTCAAAGCATCAATCTGATCCATACTCGCACCATCAAAGATTGGTGTAGCGAACTTTTTACCTAATTTTTCACCAGCCCAACCTAATACTGTTTCGTAAATCTGACCAAGGTTCATACGAGAAGGCACACCTAATGGATTCAAAACAATATCAACAGGAGTTCCATCTTCTAAATATGGCATATCTTCTTCACGTACGATACGTGCAACGATACCTTTATTCCCGTGACGACCTGCCATTTTATCACCAACTTTCAATTTACGTTTTTTAGCCAAATACACCTTAGCCAATTGAATAATACCGTTTGGTAATTCATCTCCAACAGAAATTCTAAATTGGCGACGTTTGTGCTTACCAATAATTTCAGTAGCTTTCATACTAAAATTATGTAATACTTTTTCAATTAAAGCATCAATTTTAGCATCTCCTGTCCATCCTTTAGGGTTAATATGCATAAAATCTAAATCTTTTAGATTTTTCTCAGTAAACTTAACCCCTTTCTTAAGAACTTCCTCTTTGTAATTATTGAAAACTCCCTTTGATTTTTTATCTCCGGTAATTTCAATTAACTTAGAAATTAATATGCTTTTCAACTCATTAACTTCAACATTCATTTCTTTTTCTATTTGCTCTAATAAAGGTTTATCAGCGGCTTTAGATTTTCTATCTTTAACCGAACGAGCAAATAATTTTTTATTAATAACCACACCCCTAGTAGAAGGAGAAACCTTCAATGAAGCGTCTTTAACATCACCAGCTTTATCACCAAAAATAGCTCTTAACAATTTTTCTTCAGGAGAAGGATCACTTTCACCTTTAGGTGTAATTTTTCCAATAAGAATATCACCAGGCTTAACATCTGCACCTATTCTAATAATTCCGTTTTCATCTAAATCTTTGGTAGCTTCCTCACTTACATTTGGAATATCCGCAGTTAATTCTTCAATCCCTCTTTTAGTATCTCTCACTTCCAAAGAATATTCATCAATATGAATTGACGTGAATATATCTTCTTTCACTATTCTTTCAGAAATAACAATCGCATCCTCAAAGTTATACCCTTGCCATGGCATAAAGGCAACTTTTAGATTTTGTCCCAAAGCGAGTTCCCCCATTTGAGTACCATAACCTTCAACAAGAATATCTCCTTTCACTAATTTCTGACCTTTTTTTACAACAGGCTTTTGAGTGATTGAAGTTCCTTGATTTGTCTTTCTGTTTTTTATCAGTTTATATACCTTAATATCATCCTCAAAACGAATTAACTTTTCTTCTTTTGAAAGTTCGTATTTAACGTGAATTTCATTTGCATCTACATAAACAACTTCACCTTTACCTTCTGCGTGATGTAAAGCTCTTGAATCACGAGCAATTAACTCTTCAATACCAGTACCTACAATTGGAGAATTAGGTTTTAGCAATGGTACAGCTTGACGTTGCATATTAGACCCCATCAAAGCACGGTTTGCATCATCATGTTCTAAGAAAGGAATACAAGAGGCTGCAATAGAAGCAATCTGATTTGCCCCGACGTCAATAAAATCAATGTCCTCCGGATTAGACATAGGATAATCACCTTGAAAACGAGTTTTAACTCGCTCTGTAACAAAGTTACCTTTCCCATCAGTTTTAGAGACAGACTGTGCAATATTCTTGTTATCCTCTTCCTCAGCAGTTAAATAAACAGGGTCATTTTTTATATCAATTTTACCCTCTATAACTTTTCTATAAGGAGTTTCAATAAATCCTAGTTTATTAACTTTTGCATAAACCGCTAATGAAGAAATAAGACCAATATTAGGACCTTCGGGAGTTTCAATTGTACATAGCCTTCCATAGTGAGTATAATGGACATCACGCACCTCAAATCCTGCTCTTTCTCTAGATAATCCCCCTGGCCCTAAGGCAGAAAGCCTACGTTTATGAGTAACTTCTGCAAGGAGGTTAGTTTGATCCATAAATTGAGACAATTGGTTTGTCCCAAAGAATGAGTTTATTACAGCAGAGAGAGTTTTCGCATTAATTAAATCTATAGGAGTAAAGACTTCATTGTCTCTAACATTCATCCTTTCTCTAATCGTACGTGCCATTCTAGCAAGTCCAACACCGAACTGATTGTATAATTGCTCTCCTACCGTACGTACACGTCGATTACTCAAGTGATCAATATCATCAACATCTGTTTTAGAGTTGACTAATTCTATCAGATATTTGACAATAGAAATGATATCATTTCTAGTTAAAACCCTTTGAGTAAGAGGTTCATCAAGATTTAACTTTTTGTTAATTCTATAACGACCAACTTCTCCCAAATCATATCGTTGTTCAGAAAAGAACAATTTATCGATAACACCCCTAGCAGTTTCTTCATCAGGTGGTTCAGCATTTCTTAACAAACGATAAATAAACTCAACAGCTTCTTTTTCAGAATTGGAAGTATCTTTTTGAAGTGTATTATAAATTATCGCAAAATCTCCGGCATTTATATTCTCTTTATGTAAGATAATAGATTTAACACCAGCCTCTAAAATAAGGTCGATATGTTCTTTTTCAAGTACTGTTTCACGATCAATTAAGACTTCATTTCTTTCAATAGAAACAACTTCGCCTGTATCTTCATCAACAAAATCTTCTATCCAAGTTTTTAAAACCCTTGCAGCTAATTTACGTCCAATAACTTTCTTTAAATTCGTTTTATTTACTTTAACTTCATCAGCCAAATCAAATATTTCAAGAATTTCTTTATCACTTTGATAACCAATCGCTCTAAAAAGAGTCGTAACAGGCAATTTTTTCTTGCGGTCAATGTAAGCATACATTACTCCGTTTATATCTGTAGCAAATTCAATCCAAGAGCCTTTAAAAGGAATAACTCTTGCAGAATACAATTTTGTACCATTAGCGTGTCTACTTTGACCAAAAAATACACCGGGTGAACGATGTAATTGTGACACAATTACCCTTTCAGCTCCATTTACAACAAAAGAGCCTTTAGGCGTCATATAAGGAATAGTACCAAGATAAACTTCTTGTACTATTGTTTCAAAATCTTCATGTTCAGGATCTGTACAATACAGCTTTAAAACAGCTTTCAAAGGTACAGCATACGTTAAACCTCTTTCAACACATTCATCTACAGTGTAACGTGGAGGGTCAACAAAATAATCAAGAAACTCCAAAACAAATTGGTTTCTTGTATCGGTTATTGGAAAGTTTTCAGAGAAAACCTTAAATAAACCTTCATTTGATCGATTTTCCGGTGTTGTTTCCAGTTGAAAAAACTCTTGAAAAGATTTTAACTGAAGTTCAAGAAAATCGGGATAATCAACTTTGTACATACTTGATGCAAAATTGATTCTTTTTGGAATATTAGTTTCGTTTGCCAAGGCTTAAATGTTTAAATTAAACAAATAGTTAATTCAAATACTTTTTAAACTTATAAAATGAAAATATTACTAATTTTCAGAAATTAAAGTTAAAAAGCATAATAATGGTGTGTTTCTAAACACATCTATCCCAATGAGATAAACAGCATCTCTATAAAACACAAAAGGGTTTAGGCACTTTTCGACAAGCGAAAGCACCTAAACCTCAATTTTGTAATTACAAAAATT
>JALWSJ010000404.1:9010-11444 GCA_026993705.1 Flavobacteriales bacterium | reverse complement strand
GATGATTGATTTGCAATTAGGTAGTGTTTCTTTACAGTCTCGTTTGTTTACAGGAACGGGAAAATTTGGGCCAGCTAAGGAAATGGAAGATGCTATTTTGGCTTCTGAGTCTCAGTTGGTTACGGTGGCATTAAAACGAGTGGAATTACACAATCAGTATGATAATATCATTCAGCATTTAAAGCATTCTCATATTAATTTACTTCCCAATACATCGGGAGTGCGAAATGCAAAAGAAGCGGTGTTCGCGGCTGAATTGGCTAGAGAGGCTTTGGAGACGAACTTGATAAAATTGGAAATTCACCCAGATCCCAAATATTTGCTTCCCGATCCGATTGAAACGCTGAAAGCAACAGAAATATTGGCTAAAAAAGGGTTTGTTGTTCTTCCTTATATCCATGCCGACCCTGTATTATGTAAGAGATTAGAGGATGTTGGAACGTCTGCGGTTATGCCATTGGGAGCTCCGATTGGTAGTAATAAAGGGATATTGACTGATGATTTTTTAAGAATTATAATCGAACAAGCTAAAGTTCCTGTGGTTGTAGATGCTGGAATTGGAGCACCTTCGCACGCTGCTTATGCAATGGAATTGGGAGCTGATGCTGTATTGGTGAATACAGCTATTGCAGTAGCTCAAAACCCTGTTCAAATGGCAAAGGCTTTTAAATTGGCTGTAGAATCGGGGAGAATGGCTTTTGAGGCGAAGTTAGGGAAACAGCATATTCAAGCACAGGCTAGTAGTCCATTAACCGATTTCTTAGGCTAATTTGAGTGCTATTAGAAAAATATTATTATTCCCTTTTGGTGTTTTGTACCATGGTGTCACGTCTTTTCGCAATATTTTATTTGATAAGGAGATATTGAAGAGTACATCTTTTGATTTGCCTATTATTTGTATAGGAAATCTTGCTGTTGGAGGGACAGGAAAGACACCACATACTGAATATTTAATTCGTCTTTTAAGGAAGGAATATCAAGTGGCGACCTTAAGCAGAGGCTATGGAAGAAAGACGAAAGATTTTCGAGAAGTTCTTGCTAATAGTTCAGCTTTGGAAGTTGGTGATGAACCAGCTCAATACAAAAGGAAGTTCCCCAATGTTATAGTTGCTGTAGAAAATGATAGGGTAAGGGGAGTGAATCTGCTTCTTCATCGGTATCCCGATTTAGAGGTGATTCTGTTAGATGATGCCTTTCAGCATAGAAAAATTGTAGCTGGGTTAAACATTGTTATTTCAGATTATAATAGACCGTTAAAAAACGATTATTTGTTGCCTGCTGGAAATTTAAGAGAGCATAAAAAGAATATCAACAGAGCGGATATGGTGATTATTTCGAAATGTCCGAAAAACTTATCCCTAACAGAGCGAAACAAACTTACCTCAGAACTTAATTTCCATACACCTGAGAATGTATTCTTTACCGCTATTCGATATGGAGCAATTTATTCTATTTTTACCCCTCAACAAAAAATAGAAACACTAAAGGATGTTGATGTTTTATTGGTAAGTGGGATAGCTCGTCCAAAGGGTTTACAAGCCTACGTGCGTAAAAGGGCGAAGTCCATAAAGATTATGGAATATAAGGATCATCATAATTTTTCGAGGAAAGACATACAAGAAATAAAAGATAATTTTAACTTGTTAAATAGCAAAAAAAAGATAATTTTAACCACAGAAAAAGATGCCTCGCGATTTCTTAGTATCGAAGATATGAAAAGTCTTCCTGTCTATTCGATTGAAATAGAGGTTTTCTTTCTAGATAAACAAAATGAATTTAATACTCAAATCGTAAACTATGTTAAACAAAATAAAAGAAACAGCTGATTTTTTAAAGACGAAAACTAATTTTGAACCTACAGTTGGTATCATTTTAGGAACAGGACTTGGAGGTTTGGTTAATGAAATTGATGTTCAACACGCAATTGCCTATGAAGATATTCCAAATTTTCCTGTATCTACTGTAGAAGGACACTCGGGAAAACTGATATTTGGGACACTTGGTAATAAAAACGTAGTAGCCCTTCAAGGTCGTTTTCATTTTTATGAAGGTTATTCGATGGAGGAGGTCGTTTTCCCTGTTCGTGTAATGAAATTTTTAGGAATAGAATCATTATTCGTCAGCAATGCCAGTGGAGGCGTAAACCCAGATTTTGAAGTAGGAGAAATTATGATTATTGATGACCATATCAATCTTTTTCCAACGAATCCACTTATTGGGAAAAATTACGATGAATTAGGACCCAGATTTCCGGATATGAGCGAACCTTATGACCATAAGATGATTGCCATGGCAGAGGAAATTGCACAAACAAATGGTATAAAAGTTGCTAAGGGAACTTATGCTGGCTTAACGGGACCAACCCTTGAAACTCCAGCTGAGTACAAATACGTACGTGCAATAGGTGCGGATGCCGTGGGAATGAGTACCGTGC
>JALWSJ010000404.1:0-9000 GCA_026993705.1 Flavobacteriales bacterium | reverse complement strand
CATGGGGATTCCTTGCTTTGGTTTTTCTATCGTTACTGATTTGGGTGTGCCCGGCAAGATTATTGAAATGACCCACGAGATTGTACAAGGAGTTGCAGCGAATGCAGAACCTAAAATGACTTTGATTATTAAAGAAATACTGAATCGTATATAAAAAGAGAAATATGAAAAAGGTTTTAATTAATAGTTTAATAGTAGCGTTAGGACTTTTGTCTTGTGCGAAGAATATTCCTTATTCGCATGAAGTTGAGAGTAAGTACGGGTTAACTGAAAGTACTTTAAAACATCTACAATTTTATTTGGTACATGACGTTATTTTAAATTCAATAGACGACAATAATAGTAAAGACACCGAGCTTGATGAAAACGGAAATATAGTTGTAAAAGAAGAAGTTAATAAAGATCGTATTCTAATCAAAAGCGGAACAAGAGGTGTTTTTGTTAAACGAATGAACCCTAATCAAATAGCGGTGAGTTTTGAAACAGACGATAAATATTTAATTTTTGGGGCAACAACACAACGCGGGAAATACATTATTCAAGCTGATGAATGGAACCCCAGTGGTGAAGGAATTGTAACTTATGGAGGCAAAAAATACAAACTATCTAAGACCAGTTCAGTGGCATACGTAACCGTAAAACTCAAAAAAATAAAGAAAATGAACGCCAGCCAACACATAGCAAAAGGTAGAAAAGTATAATTTGGGCGTTCCCCACAAAGCAAAAAAAGAGCGTACCCGATAGTGGTATGCTCTTTTTTTTGCTTTGTGGGTCGGGCTATCACTACTCACTCTTTTGGTTTGCATAAATGCAACAAACCAAAAGGAGTTCAAACACGCCGTTCTATCCCTATCGCAATAACACAATATTACGCTTCAATCGTGGCATCAATTTCTAGTGTAATATCGTTACTGATAATTCTGTTAGTCGGAATACCCGGAGTACCTTCACTATGGAAGTTAACTCCCCATTGTGTTCTATCAATCGTAAAAGGCTCCGATTTAATATGAATTGCTTTTGGTGTTGTTTTTATATCAGCATCAAATGTTATACTTTTTGTAACGCCCATCAATGTTAAATTACCGGTAACCGCATATTTATTTTCTTCCTTTTTCTTTATATCGGTGATTTCGAAATCTGCCTCAGGAAATTGAGAAGTATTAAAAAAGTCGGGACTGTTTAAGTGTCCAACTAAGTCGATATAATCTTGTTCCGTAGTAGGAATATCCAAAGAATGGATACTTTTCATGTCAATAGTAACTTTGGCTTTTTCGATTCCGTTTTCATCGGCAACGACTTCAGCTTTTTTTAGTTTTAGCACTCCATTATGTGACTTAATACCTCCGACTATTGAGCCTTTCCAGTTTACAGTACTACCATCTTGTATTTTGTTGTACGTTACAGCATTAGTAGTAACAGTTTTTTGCTCTACTTTTTTGGCTTCATGTGCTTCTACATGGTGTTCTTCACTCCCGCAAGAAAATAAGAAAGCAGCACTAGCTAATAAAATGATTGTTTTTTTCATGGTCTTTCGTTTAATTGATTAATGTTTACAAAACTCAATTAAATTCATGGATTAACCAAAAGTAAAATGTTAATCTAAGTTAATGCCTATAACTTTTGGGCTTTAAAAAGAGCTAAAAAAAACGCCAACTTAGAAGGTTGACGTTTACAATATATTTTTGTGTTGATGTTCTTAATAAACAACAGTCAAACTCCCTTTAAATATATGAACTTCATCATTTAGGTCAGTAACCTTAATCAAATAAACATAGACAGCCGTTTCTTGCATTTTTCCTTTTCTTCTACCGTCCCAACCTTCATCTTTTCTGAATCCTTCGTAAATCAACTGTCCCCATTTGTCATAGATGTACATTTCCATATCGTTTATTCCATATCCGCGAACTAAGAAAACATCATTTCTTCCATCTCCATTCGGTGTAATGGAATTAGGAATGTAAATATTAAAGGCTGGTTTAACATGGAAAGTTTTAGAAGTGCCGTTTGAGCATTCATACGCACTTGTTACGGTTAGATTCACATTATAATATCCCGAGTCAGCATAATTATGCATGGGGTTTTGTGTGCTGTCAGAGTAACCGTCGCCAAAACTCCAATTCCAACTGTTCGCACCTAGTGAAAGATCAGTAAACTGAACATTTGCATCATAAATATCTGCTTCTTCCGGTGTAAATGAAAAGTCTGCCAAAGGAATGGGATAGACAGTTATGATATTATCTCTATGAATAGAATCTTTACAACCGTAATTAGACGTTACAACCAATGATGCTCCGTAATTTTCGTTATCCTCATGATCTTCATTGTAAAAAGTAGAAGAAGGATTTTCAGCTGATGAAATTTCTCCATTGTCAAAATACCAAAGATAGTTTAGCGTATAATTTTGAGGGTAATTAACAATAGATGATTGGTTCACAAAATTAGCTGTTACAGGATTACAACCAACTGAATCTAGCACTGAGAAATAAGCCACGGGATTATTGTGTACAATAACATCTAAATAGGCTGTGTCCTTACACCCGTGAAATGTAGTAGCTATCATTTGCGAGTTATAAGTACCCGCACTTTGATAAGTATGGGTAATTGTATGTCCGTTAGCCGTTGCTCCATCCCCGAACTCCCATATAGAATATTGAAGAATGGTTTCATTCGGAAAAACTGAAGTTGATACAGCTGAAACATCTTCAAAAAGGGTAGGTGTATTTAAACAAACATCGGTAGGGGTAAAATTCGCAGCCGGTTTAGGATATACCTCTAAGGCAATTGTATTGGTATCCGAGCAATTTTCAGTTGTAGTTGTTACCAAAGTAATGTTGTAGATACCTTCGCTTGCGAAGTGATGAACAGGAGATTGAGTATTAGAAGTACTTCCATCATCAAAATTCCATTCCCAAGTGTTTATCGTTGAAGTGGTGTTGCTTAAATCATTAAACGTAAAATTCTCATAAACACATCCGTTAGTCAAACTGAATTGAGCGAAAGGTTCGTCATAAATATCAATGGGTAAAGTAGTGTCAGCAACACAATCATTCGATGAAGTTGCTGTCAAAGTTATATTATATGTACCTTCCATAGCATAGTTGTGTTCAGGGTTTTCTACTGCTCCCATAAGGTTGTCTCCAAAGTTCCATAAATACGTAATATTATCCTGACTTGGAATAGTCGTTAGGTTAGTAAAGTCTATCGTTTCATATTCACAAGCATTTTGCATGGTAAAGAATGGTACCGGCATAGCATACACTTCGACAGGTTTTGTAACCGTATCACGACAGCCGTTGTTTGTTTCAATAATTAATGTAACGTCATATATTCCATGACTTCCGTAAAGATGCGAAGGGTTAGTTTGTGATGAAGTTTGATTATCATCAAAATCCCATGACCACTGCGTTATGGTGTTATTAAGTATAACGGTAGAAGCATCGGTAAAGTCGGTGCTTGTTCCAAAGCAAACCGTCGTGTTATAATAATCAGCAACCGGTTTAGGATAAATAGTAACGGGCTTTACTATCGAATCTAAACAACCGTCTGCCGTTTCTACTTTTAACTCAACGTAGTATGTCCCTCCTGCATTCCAGCTGTTCGTTGTGTTTTGAGTAGTGTATTCTACGGAGCCATCGTCCGAAATATCCCATGACCATTGGTTGATAATCGCACCACCTGGTACGGAAGATAAATCCGTAAGAGAAGAAGGAAAAAACGGACACTCTGCGGTTGAAGAAAAGTCAGCGACAGGCAAAGGCTTAACTTCAATGGTAGAAACAGTATCGTCGGTACAACCGTTAATATCGGTTACTTTCAATTTTACATCGTAAAAACCAAAGTTAGGATAGATATACGAAGTGTTTTGTTGAGTAGCGTCAGTTGTTCCATCGTTTGTATAATCCCATTCCCATGATTGTGGTTGAACATCAAATATGGATTGGTCGGTTAATTGTGTAGCTTCGTTCAAGCATTCCATACTGAATGAAAACGAAGCAATAGGCAAAACATATACCGTAGTGTTATGCGAAACGGTATCTGTATATCCATTATTTGTTGTTACGATAAGTGTAGTAGTAAATGTGCCATCATTCAAATAAGTATGTGTTGTATTTTGCATAATATCCGTATTTCCGTCGCCAAAATCCCAATTCCATTGAACAATACTATTTCCCAAAGCTACGGTTGAGGCATCAGTGTAAGTATTAGCATTATGATGACATACTGCATCAACTGAAAATTGAGCCACTGGTTTAGGGTAAACTGTTACTTGCTTGATTACGGTATTAGAACAACCATCGGTAGAAACCACGGTAAGTTTAGTGTCATAAGTTCCACCGGTTCCCCAAGTGTATGAAGGATTTTGAGCGGTTGACTCTGTTGAATTGTCGTTGTTAAAATCCCATATCCATTGGTTAATGGTTCCTCCTCCCGCAATGCTTGAGTTGTCAGTAAATAATGTATTAAAAGTAGGGCAAACTTCGTTTGAAGTAAAATCGGCAACCGGCAAAGGATAAACCGTAACGGTTGTTATTGTGTCGTCATGACAGCCGTGTGCGTCAGTCACCGTTAATTTGACAGAAGGTGTACCAAAATTAGGAAAAGTATAGCTTGGATTCTGCTGAACATCATCGGTAGAACCATCGTTAAGAAAATCCCAATCCCAATTGGTTAGGGCTACTATTGCAGTAGAATTATCAGTAAATTGTGTGGCATCAGTTAAACATTCATTAGTTGAAGTGAATGAGGCGATTGGTTTTTCATAAATGAGTTGAGAACCAGTAGTCGTATTCATACATCCTACATCGGAAACAACGGTTAAATTAATAGGGTAAGTTCCGTCTTGACCGTATTGATGAGAAGGGTTTTGAAGCGTTGAAGTATTGCCATCCCCAAAATTCCAATTCCATCCCGTTACACTGCCGGAAGTAATAGTAGAAGCATCCGTAAAAGTAACGGCATCGTGTTCGCAAGTGGGGGAACTGGTAAAATTGGCAACCGGTTTGGGGTAAACAGTTATTGTAGAAGTAGAAGTTTGCGTACAACCTCCGTCAGTTGTAACAGTTAAATTAACAGTATAAATTCCTTCATTTGCATACAAATGACTTGGATTCATCACGTTTGATGTTGTTCCGTCACCAAAATCCAAGGAAGCACTCTGAATATTTACACCGGGTGTGGCTTGTGCTGTAAATTGAGTAGTATCTCCTAAGCATTGAACTTGCGGATTGCCATTTAGTGCAACATTTTGAATGTTTACAAAATTAAAATTAGGTCCTGCAGAAGGTAAAACAGTAACGGTAAATTGTGTTGTAGTACAAAGATAAGAAACCGTTATGTTTGCCACTTGAGTCGTACTTGATGCAGGAGGATTAAAACTTGGAATATTTCCTGAACCTGAAGCTGGAATGCCGATAGAAGGGTTATCGTTAGTCCAAATATAGTTTCCGCCCGGAGGATTGCCTGGAGGAAAATTTATTCCCGGAGCTGAAGTACCGCTACAAGTGGTAACCGGATTAACAGTAATTGGAGGTTGATTTAAAGGCTGAACAACAAATGTAGGAGACGTTGCCGGAAACATCCCGCAAGCATCATCTGTAAAAAAGCTATTCCCTGATAATATTCTAAATTGTACAGAAGCTCCTACGCCTATATTTGGAAAGTCATAGACTACCCAATCATTGTAAGTGTTTGCTTGAGAGCAAGAAGCAAACGCTACAGGAGGACTGGCACAATTGGGAAGTTGTGCGAAAGGTATGTTTTGCAGGTTGGCAACCGGTGAACCTGTCATCGTTGAAGTTACTCCGTCAACGGTAGTTTGAATGGTCATGGTTGTCGAAGATGGATTGGCATTTCCGTGCCAGTGTTCTACGTATAATCTTAGTTGCCCGCTACAGCTAATACAATAAGCGACTTGCACCGAATGTGCGAAGGCTGATGAAAAGCTAAACAAAGAAATGATTAAAGTAGAAAAGTATAGTAGTCTTTTTTTTATATCATAATATCATAGTAGGAATAGAGAATTAAGAGTTGTGTAACAAAACGTGTTTATGTTACACAAAAGAAACGTAAAAGTAAATCTTATGGTTGCCAAAGTCAAGAAAAAAATATAGAGTTTTGAACTAGAGGCGGAAAATGTTAACTATTTTGTTTTGAGTATCCTATTGTATAGAGTTTCTTCATTGTCTTTTCCCTCGCTAAAAGAAACTAAAACTCGCTTTCTTAGTCCTCATTCCGCCCGCGTTAGGGGGGGGGCTAACACGAGCATAATGAGAACCATAAAGCGTTTTTATTTCCTTTATACTTCTTCAAAAAATATTTCCATAGCTGGTGTTATGCAAAGATTTTTTTCATCGTCTAAAGAAACCAAAATCTATTTTCTTACTGCTCATTTTACACACGTTAGGGATAGAAACGGCATCCTTTTTGGTTGTTGCGTATATGCAACCCAAAAGATATAGTGGATAGCCCGCCCCTTTTCGACAGAAACAACGTTTAGCGATAGCGATATGTTGTTTTTGTTGAAAAGGGAAACGCTCAAATCTTAAAGAATACGCAAATCAACTTTTTTCATTATTTCCAACAGCTCTTTTTTATTGGAGAATTTAAGTTGTTTATCGGGATACATAGCGTTTAATAATTTTTGACATTCTTCTGTTATGGGCTTGTTTTTTTTGTGGTTATCGCGGTAATAATGAACAAATTTTAATATCCAAAAAGAGTCGAAAACATTGAAAAATCGTTGGGTATAAGAGCTAATATTGCTTGTGTTTTTTTTGATTTCATCGATTTTAGTCGTATAGGTTTTATGCCCGACAAAGTCTTGAATGCTTGGGGGAAGTTGTTCAAAATTGTCGCTTCTATAGCTGTCGTTGATGCCATCGAAGAATTTCTTTAAAGCGATAAAAGCATCAAAAGAATAGGTTAAGAAACTTGACGCTTTATTGGTGAGTATTTCACCAACTGCCTTGCCTGTACCAAAGGGAACTCTATCGGATACTCGTGGCGAAGGGAGGACTTTTGTCGAGTTGATTTCAATAAAATTGCCTAGCTGAATAATTTTGTTTAGAAAATAAAAATCTTCACCTGCTTTACGCTTGTTCATTCCGCCTTGTTTAGCATAGCTTTCGGCTTTAACCGCCATGCTTGAGCCAATGGTATGAAAAGCAAAAGGAGTTCCAGTATATTGTACTGCATTTTTATAATACCTAAGATGCAGTTCGTAATCGATAATAGCGTTGTAAATTTCTTGCGGGTATTCAGTGCCGTTTATTGGATGTTCAAAATGAATGGAAGCTCCATTTGCCTTGGGGGAGTTATTGAACTGCTGTATAATTTCTGTAAAATAATTGGGTGCACAAAGCGAGTCTGCATCAAAGCAAACAATAATTCCATTGTGGTTGATTGTTCCAAACCGACTAAGGGCTTCGTCCATTCCTATCTTTCGTGCTAAGCCTACCCCCGCGTGTTTTTTTGGTAAATCAAAGGCTTGAATGGTGTGAAAGATTAAGTTTTCCGAATTATTTTTTTGTGCAAACACTTCAATATCGGCAAGTGTTTTTTGGTTTAATTCCTTTACACTTTCACTTGCTTGTATGCCGTGGTTAACTACAGTAATAACCTCAATAGTCGTGTGGTTAGGTACTTGTGCATCAGCCAAAGATTGCAAAGAACGAATGATGCCTTTTTCGTTATAGCATGGAATAACAACAATCAATCGTGTATTTGCCGAAACGGAGTGCTTTAGTTGAGGTGGCTGAAATTGGAAGCGATTGAAGTAGGTTTCAATTACGGAAACAAGCGGTCTATCTGCCATTGATTGTTCTTTTTGGTGTAAACGATTCTATCGTGCAAACGGCTTGGTCTTCCTTGCCAAAATTCTACCTTGCTTGGTTCTAATTGGTAGCCTCCCCAAAACTCGGGACGAGGAACATCATCTGTGTCTTTATATTTTTCTTGCAGTTCTTTTACTTTTTGTTCCAATTCTTCCCTACTTTTTAGCAAATGGCTTTGATGAGAAGCCCAAGCTCCAATCTTGCTTTCCTTCGGACGTGCAGAAAAATACGCATCCGACACTTCTGGGGCAACTTTAGTAACCTTTCCTTCAATTCTTATTTGGCGTTCTAATTCTCCCCAAAACAAAGTTAACGAAGCAAAAGGATTTTCTGCCAGTTCTAACCCTTTTTGACTGTTGTAATTGGTGTAAAAAACAAATTTTTCATCAATAATATCTCGCATATACACAATCCGCGAAGAAGGACGTCCTTCCTTATTGGCAGTTGCCAAGCACATCGCATACGGATCCAAAATTTGAGAACCCACCGCTTCTTCAAACCAAACTGCGTATTGGTCAAACGGATTATCTTTTACTGCATCTTCCGACAAAGGACGGTCGGCAAAATCTCTTCTAATCGAATTGATGTAACTTTTTACTTCCTCTAAACTCATGGTTATTTGTCTATTTCAATACACGAAATTATTTTTATTTTTACCTTTTTCGCGTCTTTTTTTCGTAAACTCAAATTATATCCTGCAATTTCCACAGCAATTGGATCGCCAAGCGGAGCCGTAGCTTTTAAGGTTACTTTTTCACCCGCCACAAAGCCCATTTCCATCAGCCGTAAAGATAATTTTCCGTCCTCAATCTCTTGAATGATTCCTGTTTCGCCTTTTTTTAGTTCGGCTAAAGATTTGTTTGTATCCATTTCAAGTATTTTGTTCCATTTTTTTACGTTTCCTATATTCCCATAAAAACGAGACTAATGCAACCACTAACATGAGTTGATTCGCTTTACTTGTCCCTAATTTCAATCCCGTCAATTCGCCATTTAAGCTGAATGTTCCGTATTTAAAAACAATATGCCAATCCGCTGTTTCAACTTGAAAAAAAGCAATCAGAAAATAAATAACATTTACAATCAGCAAAGCCATCACCGCCTTAGCAAAAGCATCAATAACCATTGAAAATAAACTGTGCATAGGTCTTTAGTTTAAGTTTTTGGG
>JALWSJ010000403.1 GCA_026993705.1 Flavobacteriales bacterium | reverse complement strand
AGTAAGGAGTAAAGTAGAATCAAAAAGTTAAATCTTTGTTAAATGATAAATTAATTATAAATAATGTTTTTTTGGAATGAAATTTGGATTTTTGTTTTGAAACAAGTTTGTTTGAAAAATTTATTAATCCGAGTTTCTAATTAAAATACTTTTTATATATTTAGGCAAAATTTTGTCTACACAAAACAAACATTATGAAATTAAACTGTAAAAAAATAGCATTTACAATTTTCGCAACAGGGGTGATGACCCTCGGTGCGTTTGCTCAATTTGAGGGAGCAATTGAATTTGAAAAAAACGTTGGTAACGTTCATGTGAAATATAGATATTACGTAAAAGGAGATCATATTAGAATTGAGGAAATAGCTAGCGACGGGACGGTAGAGGGGATTAAGTTGATTGATATGTCTAACGGAAGTACTTATGCGATAAGTCCGGAACAAAAACTATATATGGAAGCTCCGAACAGGCGTTCAGCTGAAGATTTTGAAGTAGAAGTAAAGAAAACCGGTAAAACTAAAACGATTGAAGGAAAAAAGTGTAAGGAAATAATTGTAACCAGTAAAGATAAAGACAGAAAAATTGTTTATTGGGTAACGAAAGGCGACTATGATTTCTTTTTGCCTATGCTGAAATCCTTAAACAGAAAAGAAAATCAGTCTCTATTTTACCAGAAAATTGATGGAATGGAAGGTTATTTCCCAATATTGAGTAGAGAATATATCCTATCATCAGGAAGATTAGTTTCCGAATTAAAGACTACCTCGGTAAAAGAACAGGAAAATAAAGATGAAATTTTTGAAATTCCTGACGGGTATAGAAAGTTTGAACGTTAATGTGAAGTAAGTTCATTAACAAAGTAGTGTTAGATAAAAAAAGCCATTGAATTTTTCGATGGCTTTTTTTTTGTATTTTTATTTCACAATGAGCTGATTCCTCTACAGAGATTGTATAGGTATACAGTTAAAAAACAACCAAACACTTGAAGTTAATCCCAAAAATACAAATTCACAACTATTTTGTTCAAGCAATTATTGTTTGTATGATTGTTGTTAAAGTATTTCCTGTTTTTGCTCAAGGGTCAAATAAAAAAAGAAACCTATATTTCAATCATAATGAAGGGATATATTCGGGACATTTGGATTTAAAGATAGTTAAGTCAGATAGTGTAAAGGCATACTATACCACGGATGGAACTTTGCCGTCGTCATCATCCTTAAAAATTGATTCCATATTAACGTTTTCATTGGATACAAATCTTGTTTTTCGAGCTTTAATATACAAGGATGGTAAGAAAATAGAACAAATCAATAAAAGTTTTTTAGTCGGAAGAAGTTTTTCAATGGGAGTTGTTTCTATTATTGTTGAACCTGATGACTTTTTTGGTTATGACAGAGGGATTTATTTAAAAGGATGTTGTGCTTCTGAAGACCCTCCCTATAAAGGTGCTAATTTTTGGAAAGGGTGGGAACGCGTGGCTAACATAGAATTTTTCGAACCTGATGGAAAGTTGGCGTTTAACCAAAAGGCGGTAGTAAGAATCTTTGGAGGGTTTAGTAAAGGGCTACCTATGAAATCGTTAGCTGTTATTTCAAAAAAGAAATACGGAAAAAAGAATTTCAAATATCCGATATTCCCAGATAAAGACATCAAGAAATACAAGTCATTTGTCTTGCGAAATTCAGGAGGAGATTTCAATAAATCTCATTTTAGAGATGCTTTCATTACCAATTTGGTAAAACCATTAGATATGGAAATTCAGGCTTATCGACCGGTAGTAGTCTATATAAACGGTCAATATTGGGGAATTCATAATATGCGAGAAAAAATCACAGAGCATTACCTGAAATCAAATTGTGGAGTTAATAAAGACAGTGTTGATATTCTTCGCCACAATAAACAATTGCAATACGGTACAAGGAAATATTTTTTAAAGCTAAATAAGTTCTTAGAAAAAAATAATTTTTCAGACACAGCGAAAATACGAGAATTAGACAAATTAATGGATATAGACAATTACATCAATTACAATATAGCAGAGGTTTATGTACACAACAAAGATGCAGGAGGAAATATTCGTTATTGGAGAGCAAGGAACGACACAGCAAGATGGCGTTGGATTTTCTATGATACCGATTTAAGTTTTGCAATAAGCAATAAATATGCTTATAAAGTCAATACACTCAAACAAATGACAACAAAAAATGATGAAACTTGGCCAAATCCACCTTGGAGTACTTTAATAATAAGGAAACTACTCGAAAACGATAGCATAAAACAAGTATATATCAATCGTTTTGCAGATAATTTAAATACAATATTTTCAACAGAAAATGTTTTGTTTCGTATCGATTCAACTAAGAAATTAATTGAAAAAGAAATGCCAACTCATTTCAATCGATGGAACTATTCTAATCTCGATAAATGGAAAGAACAAATAGAACGGATGCGAGAATTTGCTCGAAAAAGACCTTCTTACATGCGTAAATTCATTATGGAAAAATTTAATTTAAAAGACACCGTTTTAGTTACAGTCAACATAACACAACCCTTACACGGAAAAATCAAGTTAAACTCACTGAATCTAAAGCATAGTTTTTCAGGATATTATTTTTCAGGCGTACCCATAGAGTTAGAAGCTGTACCGGATATAGGTTATTTTTTCTCAGAGTGGGCAAAAGATAGAACGCAGTCAAAAATTAGGATAGCCCCTGATTCACTAAATGTCTTATCCCCAAAATTCATGAAATTACCTCACAGTAAACATTGGAAAGAAGTAGTCATTAACGAACTTTGTTTAAAATCCGACACATCGGTATCAACCAAAGATTGGATAGAATTATACAATAAAAGTGATACAATGATAAATATAAAAAATTGGAAAATAGTAATCAATAACCGATTAACAGTATTGAAAC
>JALWSJ010000402.1 GCA_026993705.1 Flavobacteriales bacterium | reverse complement strand
TAGGAGGTTTTTTTGTTTTTAATTTGTTCAAAAATGAAGAATAAAACCCTTATCGTTATCGTTGGCCCTACGGCAATAGGTAAAACATCCTTAGGAGTTAAAGTGGCTCAACATTTTAAAACGGAGGTGATTTCGGCAGACAGCCGTCAGTTCTTCAAAGAGATGAACATTGGAACAGCAAAACCTACTAGCGAAGAGAAGCAAGGCATTCCTCATCATTTTGTCGATTTCTTATCGATTACCGAACGCTACACAGCAGGACAATTTGAACAAGATGCCATTCGTAAGATAGAAGGATTATTTACAGGTAACGATTACGTGGTAATGGTTGGTGGTTCGGGTTTGTATGTGGATGCGGTATGTAAGGGGATAGATGATATTCCTACCGATTTGACGATTAGAGAACAACTCAATCGAGAGTTAAAAACAAACGGTCTTGAACCGTTACAAGAACGATTAAAACAGTGCGACCCTCTTATTTGCGAAACTATAAATCTAAAAAACCCGCAAAGAGTAGTAAGGGCTTTGGAGGTGTTTGAAGCAACCGGAAAACCTTATTCATCATTTAGAATACAAGCACCCAAGCAACGCAATTTTACGAGTATTAAAATCGGACTGAATACCGAACGGCAAATTGTTTACGATAGAATCAATCGAAGAGTGGATATAATGATGCAAAACGGATTGCTCGAAGAAGTAGAATCTTTATTGCCTTACAAACACCTAAATGCTCTAAATACCGTTGGTTACAAAGAGTTTTTTGATTATTTTTTAAATAAAATAACAGTAGATGAAGCCATTGAAAAAGTTAAAAAGAATACACGTAATTTTGCGAAAAGACAGCTTACGTGGTTTCGTAAAGATAAATCTACACATTGGATAGAACCTCAGGAGTTTGAGAAAGTGGTATCTATTATAGAAAAAGTCTAAGGAAATTAAAATTCACTTTCTCTTCGCTTATTCCATCCGCGTTAGGGACTATTAAACGACTGTGAAAAACAGTTGAGTTTTTGAGCTAACGTAAAAATTTAGGTAGTTTTATAATTGCTTGATTATCAAGGTAGTGTTTTATGTTGCTTGGAATCCCTAACACGGGCAAAATAGACGATATAAAGAGTTTTTTGATTCCTTATACTTCTTCATGAAAAATTTCCATAGTTGGGGCTATGCAAAATTTTTATTCATCGTCTAAGAAACCAAAAATTCACTTTCTATCCGCCAATTTCACCTGCGTTAGGGATAGAAGCGGCATCCTTTTGGGTTGTTGCATATATGCAACCCAAAAGATATAGCGGATAGCCCGACCTCTATTTACCAAACAAACGTTTCGCGGTAGCGAATTGTTTGTTTGGTAAATAGAGGGAACGCCCAAAAGTACTATGTTCTGCCATTTTGTCTTTTGTGAAGTCAGAATTTTGTATTAATTCTAAAAAAAAATAGTATCAGGCAACTGTGGAATGGTTTTGGTGTCTATGTTGTTGAAAAATAATACACTAAAATATGCGAATTATGAAAAAGATTTTACTTTCACTTGGAGTTATGGCATCGTTGGGCTCGGGATTGGCTCAGTCTGATGTTGCGAATGGAGGTTTTGAGAATTGGGAAAACAAAGTCGTTAAGGATTCTTTGGTTGAATGGACGACTTCGGGTCAAGAGTTAATGAGAATTGGTATGGAAGTATCGAATAGCTATCAAGTAACAGGAGCTCAAGACGGTAATTATGCCTTACATTTGGAAACCATGGTTTTTAATAATGATACGGTAATTGGTTATGCCGTAAAAAATGCAGTTGTTAATGATACCTTTCAAAAGTTTCCGTATAATGACCACGTTACTAATTTAAAGGGATGGTATAAAAGCGATGTTTTAAACGTTGATACAGCTTTTGTAGTGGTTGAATTGTCATTGAATGGGACAGTTTTTAGTGCAGGAGTACAACCTATCACAGGAGCAAATTCGACGTGGACAGCTTTTGATGTTGTTCTACCAAATACAAGTATAATGACACCTGATTCTGTTTTTATTGGGTTTACAAGCTCCCATTTTGATATTTCGAGTGTGGTTGAAGAAGGCTCTTGGATAGAGATAGATAATATTTATTTTGAAAATTCAGGAACGGCTACCACGCCAATACCTAATCATAGTTTTGAAAATACGTATCAAGAAACCATAGAACATCCTCAGGATTGGTGGTGTTTTTCAAACATGCTTTATGCCTATGACGGTTCTACCTACGTAACAAAATCAACTGATGCTCAGGAAGGAAATAGTTCATTGAAAATAGAAAAAACCGCAAGTTTAGATGCTATTGGGCTTTTCCCGATTGTAACAAACGGTATTTATGATTTTAATGATATAGATCCGAATAGTGCGTTTGTGGGAGGTATTCCGTTTACGGCACAAGCTACCGGTTTTTCATTTGAATATAAATATACTCCTATAGGTATAGATACGGCAGGATTCTTTTTGAAAATATGGAAAAACGGTGTGGCTTTACCTTTGGTAAATACATTTAATTCTTTATATTCAACAAGTGGAAGTTGGCAAACGGAAACGATTAGTTTGAATTTAACTCAAGCACCCGATTCTGCTCAAGTTACATTTTTTTGCGGAGGAAATGTTGGTTCGGTGTTGTTGGTTGATGATGTTAAATTCACGGGAGGAGATGTATATGTGCCTACTTTAGAGAATGATGATGAATTTACCATCTACCCGAATCCGGCTTCGGATAAGTTTTACTTAAATAACGTTGAAAATACTTACGTTACCGTTTTAAATATGTCGGGAGAACAAGTATTTAACGGATATATAAATCAAAGTGTTCTTCCAATAGAAACGACAGATTGGAGCAATGGAGTTTACTTGGTACGAGTTATAGGAAGAAACGGAAGTACAATGAAAAAAATTGTAGTTGCTCATTAATCAAGCAGTAATACCATTTCAACGTTTAAATGGTATAAATACTAAGTTTTATAAAACGGCTGTCCATTTATTGACAGCCGTTTTTTTTTGTTTTCATAGTGCGTATTGTAATAAATGTTAAATCGTTTGATTTTGTCAGGTGAAAATTTTCAATTGGCGAAATTATTGATGTTCTATAAGGGGATAGAAATATAATCTCTATCTTTATGCTTATGAAAAAATTATTATCCATAACATTCTTTTTACTAACCGTAGTTTTGGTACAGGCAAGTTATATCTTGATTCCAATGGATGAAACCAGCCAGAAAAATCATTTAAAGGCTTATGGTATTGCCTATTGGGTTTTGCAAAATGATATAGAAGTTGAATGGTTATTAAACTATAGAGGAGGTAGTTTTCTAATTCCCTATCACAAAGAAATAGAAGAAGAATGTATCATTCGGGGTGTTTCGTATGAAATTATTGCAGATGTGCAAGCCGCACAAATTCGACAACAAATTGGAGACCCAGAAGTCAATCAAGAAGTTGTAAAACTGCATAAAGCACCAAAAATAGCAGTCTATACGCCCATGGGCAAACAGCCGTGGGATGATGCCGTTACGATGGTGTTAACCTATGCCGAAATACCGTATGACAAGCTGTATGACACAGAGGTTATAGAAGGTAAGTTGCCGGAATATGATTGGTTGCATTTGCATCACGAAGATTTTACGGGACAATACGGAAAATTTTATAGAAATTACAGAAACGCAGATTGGTATCAAAAGCGTCAACGGGAAACCGAAGCCAGAGCCAAGGCTTTGGGGTTTGATAAAGTCAGTCAACTGAAATTGGGGGTAGCGAAGAAGATTCAAGAATTTACGGCAGGAGGTGGTTTTCTTTTTACGATGTGTTCAGGTACAGATACCTATGATATAGCACTAGCGGCACAAGGTGTAGATATTTGTGATTATATGTACGATGGCAACCCGCAAGATCCTGCTGCCAATAGTAAACTTGATTATACACAAACGTTGGCTTTTAAAGATTTTAAATTGGTTACTAATCCGCTGGAGTATGAATTTTCCGATATAGACGCCACCAAAGAACATCGTATTCCTGAAGCTCAAGACAAGTTCACTTTGTTTGATTTTTCGGCAAAATGGGATATTATACCAACTATTTTATGTCAAAATCACACCTCAATCATAAATGGATTTATGGGGCAGACTACCGATTTTTACAAGGATAAAATCAAGTCAAACGTTTTGATTATGGGAGAAAATAAAGCTTTGGGAACAGCTCGTTACATTCACGGAGAATTAGGAAAAGGACAATGGACGTTTTACGGAGGACACGACCCCGAAGATTATCGTCATTATGTTAATGACCCGCCGACAGACTTAAATTTACATCCCAATTCACCGGGTTATCGTCTTATTCTGAATAACATACTGTTTCCAGCGGCCAAGAAGAAAAAGAAAAAAACATAATCAATGTTTTCTTAATGTTAATTTTTTCGGTTAAAAACAAAACAAAAACTTAATATTCGGCTAAAGATGAGGTAAAACAAATAGAGCAATTTTGTAGTGTAATAATTAATTAAAATTAACAGCTATGAAAACTACAACGTTAGGGATTGCTCTTTTGAGTTTAACAGTATTACCAATGACATCTTGTAAAAAGAAAGGTTGCACCGATCCAGATGCTTCAAATTATGATTCTAAAGCAAAGAAGAATGATAATTCGTGTATATATCCTTCAAGTACAACAGATAATGAGGTTGTACAAGGTAGAATTACACAAAATACAACTTGGGTAAATACAAAAATATATGAATTAAAAGGTAAGGTCGTCGTTGAAAATGGAGCAACGTTAACTATTCAAGCAGGAACAATTATAAAAGGACAAGAAGGTTCAGGAGCAAATGCCTCTGCATTAGTGATTGCTAAAGGATCTAAAATCATGGCCGAAGGAACAAGCTCACAACCTATTATTTTCACATCGGTTTTAGATAATATAGAATTAGGAAAGCTTTCCGGAACGAATTTAGATGTTACAGATAATTCAAAATGGGGTGGTCTAATCATTCTTGGTGAAGCTCCAATATCAGCTGGGAATGGAGATACAGAAACACAAATAGAAGGGATTCCTGCCACGGAGACCTACGGAGCATTTGGAGGAAATAATCCAAACGATAATTCAGGAGTCTTAAATTATATCTCAATACGTCACGGAGGAGCCTTAATCGGAGCAGGAAACGAAATAAACGGACTAACATTAGGAGGTGTTGGTTCGGGAACAAGTATTTCAAATATAGAAATTTTAGCAACCTTGGATGATGGTGTAGAGTTTTTTGGAGGAACTGTTAATATTACTAATTTAGTTGTAGGTTACCAAGGAGACGACGGAATAGATATTGATATGAATTATGCAGGAACTATAAATAATTTCGCTGTCGTACACGGAGGTTCAACCGATGAAGGTTTAGAAATAGACGGACCTGAGGGAACAACCAATATCACAGGGTTATTTACCTTAGAAAATGGAACTATAAAATCAGAAGATGGAAGGGGAAGCGGTTCCGATTTTAAATCAAAAGCACAAGGAACTTTAAATAATGTTACTTGGGAAGGCTATAATATGGTTGTGAAAATAAGAGCTTCTTATTCCGATACAACTTCTTGTACAGATAAAGAAGATGCTTATTCGCACTTATCTTCTGCTAATCCGACTCTACTTATTAACAATTCCGAAATAATATCATCAGCAACCATTTCTTCATTATTAGATGTGTATACTAAATCGTACGTAGTAAGTTCCAATGATGTATGTACAGCAAGTGCAGAACAAACAGCTCAAAATATATTAACTTCTTCAGGTTTAGTAGTTTCCCCGACAAAAAGTATTACCGGAGCAAATTTATCGAGCTTTAGTTGGACTTGGTTAGCATCACACAATAAATTATAATAAAACTTTGGGCGTTCCCCAAAAGATAAAAAGCACATACCCATTCGGGATACGTGCTTTTTATCTTTTGGGTCGGGCTATCACTACTCACTCTTTTGTGTTGCATATATGCAACAACACAAAAGGAGTTCAAACACGCCGTTCTATCCCTAACGCGAGTGGAGTGAGTACATAGAAAGTGAATTTTAGTTTCTTTAGACGATGAAGAAAATTTTTGCATAGCCGAGCTATGGGAAAATTTTATGAAGAGGTATAAAGGAAATAAAAACACTTTATAGTGCTCATTATACTTGCGTTAGGGAAATGATTCCTAACGCGAAGAAATTTAGTAAAAAAATAAGAGCTTTATTGTTTTCATTTTAAGCATCAAAATACCACTTCACAAGCCATTATATAATTAAAAACACAATGAATAAATATAGTTTAACATTCGTATTTACAGCCCTTGTATTGTTTACTTTCGCACAAAAAGCAATCATAAGAGGAAAAGTAACCGACTTAAAAACAGGAGAGGAACTGCCCTTTGTAAATGTTTATGTAAAAACAGATGTAGCCAAAGGAACATCAACCGATTTTGAAGGAAATTATACTTTAAAACTAGACGCAGGAAGCTATGATATTGTATTCTCTTTCGTTTCCTATGCCGATAAAATAGTTCATTTAGATGTAGAAAACGGAAAAACCTACGAAAAGAACATAGCAATGTCGGAAGATGCTCAAATGATGAATGAAGTGGAAATCGTGGGAGAGAAAAAAGCAGCAAAAACGATGGCAGCTTTTGATAGAGAAAAGATGAATTCCACCAATATGATTGATGGAACTTCTTCCGAACAAATGAAAAAAACGGGCGATAACAACGCAGGTCAAGTTATCAAACGGGTAACAGGAGTTTCTGTAATGGATGGTAAATATGTCTATGTAAGAGGTTTGGGAGACCGTTATACAAAAACCATTTTGAACAACATGTCGATACCGGGATTAGACCCTGATAGAAATACCGTTCAATTAGATATTTTCCCAACTAAACTAATTGATAATATTACAGTTTATAAAACCTTTCAACCTAACTTACCTGGAGATTTTACTGGTGGCTTGGTTAATATTCAAACAAAAGATTTTCCATCTCAAAAGTTGTTTTCTTTCTCAGCTGGATTGGGATACAATACCGTAACCACCTTTAATCCAAATTATATCTCGTATAATGGAGGTAAATTAGATGCATTAGGAATAGATGATGGAACAAGAAAAATGCCTTTTAGTGGAGATAAGCCAATTGTTGATCCCGCAGTAGGAGATTCGAAGTTAACAACTTTGACAAAATCTTTTTCACCAATTATGGCTGTTGAGAAAACTAAAAATGCACCGAATCAAAATTTTTCAATTGGTTTTGGAAACCAATATAACTTTGATGAAAAGAAAATCGATTACGGCTACAATTTCTTTTTAAATTACAGAAATACGTATCAATATTACGATAATGTGCAGTACAATGTTTATCGTAAAGAGCCGGATACAACGCTAACGGAACTGTATGCAGATAGAAAATCAGCAGGACAGTTGGGGGTGCAAAATGTTTTATGGTCAGCTTTGTTAGGGCAGTCGATTAAGATTAATAAAAAACATAAGATAGCGTTAAACTTATTCCATACACAAAACGGAGAAAGTAGAGCAGCGTCTTTAGTGCAAGAAAATATAGAAGAAAACCCAGCAACCTTGGTAAAACAAAGTTTGCAATATACTCAACGTTCGATAAGTAACTTAAACCTTACGGGTAAACACACTTTAAATAATAAATGGCAAGTACGTTGGATTTTTGCTCCATCACTTTCTAAAATTCAAAATCCAGATATTAGAAGTACAGTCTTGGAGCGAATAGCAACAGATAGTGGTTATGTATATGGATTAAATGCCAGTGTAGGAAGTGAGATAAGAAGAATTTACAGAAAATTAGACGAGTATAATATCAACTCAAGAATGGATTTTGAATATGAATTTAAAGTAAAAAACGATTTAAAATCACAACTTAAATTCGGATGGGCAGAAAACTTTAAGTCGAGAAAATATAGAATTTATGACTTTCTTTTTGATGTGGAAAACATAACCAATATCCCTAACGATCCCAATTGGTTTTTCCAAGATGAAAACATTTGGACACCAGAAACAGATAAAGGAACGTATGTTTCAGGGAACAGACAATTAGCCAATTCATACGATGCAACTCAAATGGTATTAGCAGGGTATGTTATGAACGAATTTCCAATATCCGAACGCTTTAAAACCGTTTATGGTGCAAGAATAGAAAAAGTAACGAATAAATATACAGGTCAAAATAACGATGGTTCTGTTGTGTATAACGACACGGTTGTTTTGGATAATACTAATATTTTACCGGCTGTAAACTTCGTTTATGTATTAAAGGATTCGGCGTTTAATATTATGAATTTGAGAGGTTCTTATACGCAAACCCTTGCACGACCTTCGTTTAAAGAAAAATCAATAGCTCAAATATACGACCCGATTCAAGGGAGAACGTTTAACGGAAATATTAATTTAAAGCAAACCTTAATTCATAATGCGGATGCACGTTGGGAGTATTTTTACGGAAGAACAGAGGTATTTTCGGCATCGGTATTTTACAAAAAATTCATTAATCCGATTGAAATTGTTTCTTTTTCAACCGCACCGAATAACATTAAACCGATTAATTCGGGACAAGCTGATGTTTATGGATTTGAGTTGGAAGCAAGAAAACGTTTAGGTTTTAAAGAAGATGACCATTTGAAATTATATGTTGGTGCCAATTACACGTACATTCAGTCGCGAGTGGATATGAATAAAGTGTATATCAGCGAAGAGGATAAAACGGAAAAACAAATCAGAGAAGCAAACGCAAGAGTAGGGGAGAAGATAGCGAATTATAGACCGCTGTATGGTCAATCTCCTTATATCGTAAATGCTTTTACTTCTTTCTCTAACGATTCTTTAGGGGTGGATGTAAATGTGAGTTATAACGTGCAAGGAAAAACGTTGTCGGTGTTAGGAATAGGTGCTCTACCGGATGTTTATACCAATCCGTTTCACAGTTTGAATTTCAAAGCAAGTAAAACATTCGGGAAAGAAGGAAAATGGAAAGCAAGTTTTACGGCAAGAAATCTATTAAACAGTAAAATTATTCGTTATTACGAATCGTATAAATCGAAAAAACAGATTTACGATATTTATCAAAGAGGAAGAACATTTTCCGTAACAATTGGTTATACGTTGTAAGGTTGATTTGCGTTAGGGACTATTAAGCGACTGTGAAAAACAGTTGAGTTTTTGAGCTAACGTAAATAAAAATATCAGCTATTTTATAATTATTTGATTATCAGTGTTTTATTTTTACGTTAGTTGGAACCCATAACACGAGCGTAATGAGCACCATAAAATGCTTTTATTTCCTTTATTAGTTTCCATAGCTGGGGGTTATGCAAAGAAAATATTCGTCATCTAAAGAAACTAAAAATCACTTTCTATGCACTCATTCCACTTGCGTTAGGGATAGAAGCGGCATCCTTTTGGGGTGCTTGCTGTTGCAACCCAAAAGATATAGCGGACAGCCCGACCTACCAACAAAAAAAACGGTATTCTCAATTCAATGAGAATGCCGGTTTTTTTGTTGGTAGGGAACGCCCTAATTAGCTAAAGAAATATCAATACAGTTGTTGTAAATAATTTCCCTTAAGTTTAGAAGTGCCGCCAAAGCAACTTGTGAATAATTTTGCGATGCGTTTTTAAAGCCACCCCATTCCGATTGCCACATTTTAGTGATTAGCTCTTTACCTTCGGGAATAGTATCCATTGATTTGAGCAAACCTTCTACATTTCCCGCTCCTGCATGATAGATGTGGAGAACGAAAAGTTTAAACCAAAGATCGTTTTCGTTAAAATTTATGTTCTGTGCGGTTAAAATACGTCTTGCCTCGGGGATACATGTTTTCTGAATAAGGGAAGCTGCTCCTTGTGCCGATTTATCAAAATCTTTTCGTTCGTCCACTTTACTGTTCACGATAAGACCATGACTTCTAGCCACAGATTTCATCAGTTGAAAAGGTCCATAAGCTCCAACATTTGAATATTCGATTTTACCCGGACTTTCAATCAGTAAAATAGCTTGTGCATACCATGGGTCTGTTCCTGCCTTTTGAAAAATAGGTATAGCTTTATCTATACTGGGTAACACTTTTTCGAGTTGATAAAAATTGCTTTTACCGGAGGTTACAAATATTCGCGTATCGACTGGTAAATCATATTTTTTTCGGACGCTGTCTTTATATGTCTTTTTTTTATCTTCGGTTTGTTCTTTCCAACAAATAAAAGAATCCTTACCTAATATTTGTCGTGTAGCAGCTACGTTTATGATGCAAGAATCTTCGCTCAAGAGCATTACTTCTTTCCAAAAATTAGGTTGAGCCAATAAGTCCCATCGTTCTTCAATTAAATCGTCAGTGTTTACGCTAGAATAATTAGTTGAATCGCTGTGAAAATAATCCAATATATATTTATTTTGCTGTGCAAATCCTATAGAAGATACAGCAAGTCCGCATATGAATAAGGTTGTTTTTTTCATAAGGTAATCGTTTAAATAGTATAACTTTAGGGAAGTTCTCTATAAAGTAACAAGATTAACACCAAAGTTTGACATTGGTTAAATCTTTTCTACAAACATTGCATTGTTAAATTCTTTGTAATTATAGAACTTGTTTAAAGTTAACTTACTAAACTACGCGTAAAGCATTATATTTTCTGGACTTAACGCTCGCTATTAATCTGTCAACTTTAAACAAGTTCATAGTCCGTTGTTCTCAGTAGGTTTGTGGCTGAGTATAAAAGTTCTGCACAGAAGGTTGTAAAGAAGTAATAAGAGGGAAGAGTAAAAATTGTTAAATCAACGTTAAATTTGCATTACTAGCATCGTGTGTTTAGGTGTCTGATTTGAGTTAGAAGTACTAATTGTTATTATCAGAAATACTTGTTTTGAGTTGTCCTAAACACCATCTAAAAACAAGATTATGAATCATGAAGGAAGTTTTTTTCAAGGAAGAGCAAAAGGGGCGGTAACGGCTTTTAAGGGGGCGGTTGCTTTTTTTAAGTCGGAGCACAGTGTGATGGTGCAATTTGCGTTTTTTCTTATCTTTTTAGTAATTGGTATTGTAGTAGGAATAGACCGTTATGAATGGATAATGCAATTCATTGTTTTCGGGTTGATTTTTACAGCAGAAGCACTCAATACAGCAATAGAACGAATCGCCGATTTTATTCACCCAGAGTACCACACCAAAATAGGCTGGATAAAAGATTTAGCTGCTGGTGCCGTTTTTTGTGCTTTTTTCACAGCTATTTCTGTCGCGTGTTTTATCTATATTCCACATTTGATGGAAATATTTGGAACAGCAAACTAGTAATTAATGTTTACACATCAAGTAAAAACTGAATCGTATCAATGTTATCGGCATAATCCCACAGTTCAGGTTTTTGGCTTTTTCCGAAGGGAGTATTTTCTTTACTGACAACACATTGAATTTCTTCTTTATGCTGATTCAATTTTTGCTGTATATCTTCTTTAGAA
>JALWSJ010000401.1 GCA_026993705.1 Flavobacteriales bacterium | reverse complement strand
ATGTATGTTCTGTACCTAATCCTAACATAAATTTCTATTTTTTTTGTTTAGGTACAAAAGTCAGTGTATTTTAATCATCTTACAAGACGTACTTCACCGTACGCTTACATGCAAAGAAAATATTCATCGTCTAAGAATACTAAATTCCATTTTCTTTGCACTTATCTCAACTGCGTTAGGGATAGAATGGCGTGTTTGAGCTCTTTTTTTGCTTGCTGTTGCAAGCAAAAAAAAGCGAGTAGTGATAGCCCGACCCCACTTTTCAAAAACATCGTTTCGCCTGAGCGAAATGTTGTTTTTAAAAAGTGGGGGAACGCCCTAATACATGCTTATTGATTCAATAATAAATTTAGCAACGGAAATAAAATAATACTTCCATCTATCAAGCCCGAATAATAGAGTTCGGGCTGTTGTTTGCGTGTACTGAATATCAAAATCACGCTTATAATGTAGGCGATTTGCTGTCCTGTTTCATTGAACTGTATTTGAAAAATAAAGGCACTTATAACAAGCGAGATAATACTTAAATATACCGCTTTTTTTACGCCTATTAATTGCGGAATGGTGTGCGTATTTCCTGAATCTACCTCAATGTCGCGAATATCAAAGGGAATCGTGATGCCTATGATGTAAAAGAAATTAGACATCAACAAAATTACATCTTTTGATTGTATGCTATTTGCATAAGCGAAAACGGGTAACAACACGGTTGCTACCGCCCATGTGAGAGCTATGATAAACACCTTTAGATAAGGTATGTCGCGAAGTGCTTTTCGATTTGAAAAAAGTGAAACCGCATAAAGTGAGGCTAGAAGGGCAAAAGGTAACAACAATATAAAATTATGCCAATCGTACAACCTGAAAAACAAAATTAAGGCTCCCAAAGCACTCAATAATACTCCTGACAATAATGAGGTTTGGTGTTTTTGTATCCAACGATGACGACTTGTATAGTTATTTTTATTGCTGTAATGCTTTATTAACCGCTGTAAATTGTAAACGGAAAAGGTGGATAAAAAGACTAACAGAAGAACTTGCTTGTTAGGTTCTTCGTGTAAAACAATATATGTATTAAAAGTCAAGGCAGAAGCTGACAAGGCAATAAGTATATTGCTAAACACTATCCGTTTTAAGATTTTTTCTAACAATCTTTTGGACTTATATAATAGCTTAACATTCCTGTTGCAACACCTATCAAACTTCCCAACAAAGCGGATTTTACTCTTCTGAAACGTCGTACTTTTTTAAACCCTTCGATGTAGTATTCATTGGTTAAAAAGGCGGTATCCGAAGCATATTTAGGTTTCATCTTTGGTTTAATAGCTCCTGTTACAATAGGCACTACAAATGGAACTACAAACTGAGCTAATGATGGCTCTCTTTTAAAAAAACCTCCCGAGTATTCTACTCCATCGCAGGTGTAATTTCCTTTTAGGTAAGTGTCGTATAAGGAAATCCCAAAACCTGCAATAAATCCAGAAATAAATGGGCGATAGGCTTTGAACCGTGTGTAAGCATCTTGTTCTCCATAGATAAACATTCGCATTTGGTCAGGAGTATAATAGTGATAAATGGTTGTGTCTCTTTTGTAAAGTACGGTTTCGGGCTCTCCTGTTTTGGTAAAAGAATATACACGAATGGATTCAAACGAAAATGGTTTTACCTTTCCTTTTTTATTAATAAAATTAAAGTTTACAAGTTCCGGCGAACTGTCTAAAAATTTCCCTTCGTAGCTTTTACCGTTTAATAAAAGAATCTTATCTTGGGCATGAACGGAAACAGCAAAAAACAGCAATATCCCCAACCCTAAACTTTCTATTTTTTTCATATCTGCTTTTCTATTTGATTAATACACCACGTCTTCCCATAATTGTTATCGAGGTTAAATGGTCTTCTCTTATAGATTCTGCCACAAAGACAAATTTCTTATCATAGATAACTCCATCGATATAAAATGTTAAAAAATACTCATTGGACAAGCCGAATACATCTTCCATAATCGGTTCTATCAAACGGTAAGATTTTGCCTCTACATCTCCCAAAAAACGACTAATAGTAGTTGTTTTCTTCTTTTGATGATCAATGATGCCGTACCCTTTTGAAGACACAAACACATTGACAAGCTTAGTATCTTTATAATTTATCAAATAAACATTCCACACCCACTCATCGTTCTGTTGTTCTCGAACGACAGCAAAACCAACATCGGCTACTTCTGGAACATTTATATCTTCTTTCATATATAGCTAAATTCAAACACTTCGGATAAATGTTTTTTTAACTTTGATTTCACTTCCTCGATATCTTGCTTTTCTCCCAATTCTTTTTCCAGAGAAGTTACAGCTTTATCGGTTATTCCACAAGGGATAATGTTACTAAAATAATCCAAATCCGTATTTATGTTAAAGGCAAATCCGTGCATCGTTATCCACCTGCTTGATTTCACCCCCAAGGCACAAATCTTTCGAGCAGAAGGTAACTCTTCATCTATCCATACTCCTGTCTGCCCTTTTATTCTTCCTGCTGTTATACCATAATCTTTTAACGTTAAAATAACAGCCTCTTCCAAATACCTAAGGTATTTATGTATATCGGTAAAGAAATTATCCAAATCAAAAATAGGATACCCCACAATTTGTCCCGGCCCGTGATAAGTAATATCTCCACCTCTATTGATTTTGTAGTACGTAGCTCCTTTCTGCTTTAAGATTGCCTCTCCAATCAACAAATTAGCTTCCGACCCACTTTTTCCAAGCGTATAAACATGAGGATGCTCGCAAAACAACAAGTAATTTTCCGTCTCTTTAACATCTTCTTCGCTCGCCTTACGGTTATGGATTTTCTTCGCCACCAAATCATCGAATAACTCCGTCTGATAATCCCACGCTTCTTTATAGTCGATTAGACCTAAATCTTTAAATAATACTTGCTTGTTTTTCATCACTTTTCCTTCAATCACTATAACTTTGCCAATTCTCCTTTCAAAAAGTTTATCACTTTGATTTCAATCGGGTCAACCTCTCTCAATTCTGCCAAATAAATAGAAATCCAATCTCCCAATACGATTAAATACAATGATTTCTCCATCAGTGAATCTCCTTTTGACCATATTTCAAAAAAAGTAGAAGTATATTGCGTAATAATTTGCTTAGAAATATCCATACGTTTCTGCACCCTCACATAATCAGTGTCGTTTCTAAACAATAACACCGCATAATCATCTTTTCCGCCTGCCCATCCGACCAGTTCATTGTGGTTCATTTCTGGAAACACATGATGCCATGCCAAAACTTTTGCGTTTTCATTCAATTGCTGTCTCAATCGAACCGCTACACCTTCGTAATGTTCATCAATGTAAATCACTGGTGTTTTCCCCAACAATCCTTTTGCTATATTTAAAGCTTCTTCTTTTATGTTTACTATCTCCGAGTCAATCAATGAAACAGATTTTTCAATCTCCATTTCAAACCCTCCGCCTATCAAACCGTAATGATGCAATAAAAAGAACTGTTGTGTCAACGAATATGTTAACATAGCCCTAGGCGAATGGCAAGTAGGGAGTTCTATATAATTGTATTTATTTTCTTTTGCCCGTTCCAACACTTTTCCTCCCGAACTCACACAAGCAATTTCAGCCTTCTTACTCATCGCTTTCTCCATCGCCTCTAACGTTTCCTCTGTATTTCCTGAAAAGCTACTCACAATCACCAAGGTATTCTCATTTACAAATGCAGGAATATCATATCCATTATTCACACAAACAGGAACCTTTATCTCCGCCTCTACCAATTGAGCCACAATCTTCCCACCAATTCCCGAACCTCCAAGCCCCGTAATCAACACATTATTAACCACACCACTATAAGGAGTTAACTTAGCCTTACGCCCAATCCTTAGAGCATCGCTCAATTGCTTCGTAAAATCTTCAACTAATTTCTTCATAAAATAAAAAGATAAGACTACGAAAATAACAAAAATTAATCAATTCTATGAATTTGAATACAAGGAATATCCACTACACCTCTTAAATCTGCAAGTAAAATTCCACGACAAGTAATGATTTGGGCGTTCCCCTCATTTGCTAAAGATACATATCGCTCTCGCGAAACATATCTTTAGCAAATAAGGGTCGGGCTATCCGCTATATCTTTTGCCCTCCAAAAGGAGGGAGGGCAAAAGGATGCCACTCCTATCCCTAACGCAAGAAAGATAAGCATAAAGAAAATGGAATTTAGTATTCTTAGACGATGAAAAATTATTTTGCTCGACCTCTGCAATAGAAAGAAAATATAAAAAGCATAAAGCTGTTTCTCAACATCGAAAAACAACCCTTAGTAATGAAAAACCAACAACAAACAGCATCTATTTTTCAATCATCAACTGAATATTATTAGCTATTGTTTTATGTGTTCCGTTAATACGAATCGAATACAACCCCATAGCCAAATCCTTAGTTGATATCTCAAGTCTATTTACACCCTCAACACCATTAGTTGAAACCGTTTTTACCAATTGCCCTAAATTATTATAAAACAAAATATTTATTCCATCCGAATTATTCAAATAATACTCCACATTCACCATTGAACGAGTAGGATTAGGGTACACCCTATTTATCTTTTCCTTTTTAAACTCAACTGACTGCGGCCCATAGGTTTTTAATTCGCCATCCAAATCGTACTGCACTAATTTATAATAAGATAAACCGTCATAAGGAGATTCATCGGTCAAATGATACTTAATCGAACTTGTACTGTTTCCGCTAGCCGGCACCTTACCAACATAATCCCATTCTTCAGTATCTTGACTTCTATACACCTCAAAGTGGCTACTATTTATTTCTGAAGCTGTTTCCCATATAAGCTCAACATTCTCGTTTACAATTTCAGTCTCAAAACTCAACAATTCAACCGGCAAAGGAGCTCCATATTTCGGATGAATTACAAAGTGAGAAAAAGTACTGGTTTGAAATTCTACATACAATACATTTGGAGAATTTGTCAAAGGCATACCTACTGTTCCCGTCCCTGTTATGGTCATCAACGTTGCCCCTCCGGAAAAATCCATAACATTATTGCTGAATTTAGTTACATCTAAATCATTAACCGTGAGTGGTTGACCATAAACCGCAGCAAGATTATTCAATTCTGTTTGTGTAAAATATAAACGTATAGTTGCTAACTCTTGATTAGTAGGAATTATCCCGAATCTACGTTGCAAATATGGAAAATTAAAATGTGGAGGTACATAAAAATTCTGAACTACCGGATCAATTGCCACTTTAATTTCGGTACTTCCCAAACCAACACCGGCAGAATGATCTTTTATAGAAGCAATTAAACGCTGTGGAGCATATAACTCATCTTGAAAATGTACTAACACATTATCATTTCCTAAAGTACATACTTTTTTATCTCCTCCAAGAGCAATTGGAGAAGTACCCGGCACACTATACACATTAGTTGCATCAATTATAGTTCCTGCGGATTGAACACCACAATTATCCGAAGCAAAAGAAGTAACCGTATAAGTAGCATTTGAATAATGTGAAGCAGTAACCGTAAATGTTGTAGCCGAATTAGGCAATGTAGTCGTTATCGTACTCCCCCCATTTATATTATACTGAATGGTATAAGGCCCTGTCCCCACTAAATTCCAAACTAAGTTTTCATTTGTACCGGGACAAGTTACAACATCTCCTGCCGCGTTAATACTGGAAGAAAATACAAGAGGACGAGTAAAATCCCAAATACCCGAAGCCGAAATATTGTTACTATTGACCCCTGTAAAGAAACTAAAAGCGGGGTCATCCGATGTAGCTCTGTTATCTTCAACAGAAATATAATCGAAACAAAACGACAACATCGTCCCCCCTGCATTCAACTTATGGAAAGTAGCATAAGACCCTGTATTTGTAGATTTTATAGCAATTTCATTCCCCGGAGAACCGGTTGCAATTAGCATCCCGTTCGGAGCATTTAGCGTTTGTGTACTTCCACTTTCCAAATGATAAACATTCCCTGCAGTAAACTCTAAAGTGTCATAAGCATGAGAACCGTAAATTCTCGCACTACAATCAAACTTCATGTATTGAGTTTGCAAACCGGAAGCAATAATCATCGGTGAAGTACTTACAGTAGGACTAGTACTCGTAAAATTAACATGATAAAAGTTCAACGCACTTGAATACAATATAGGGTTAGAAGTATTAGTAAAATTAATGGTAGATGTTCCTGCGTTAAATGTAAAGTTACTCGTATTAATAGTATTCCATGTATAAACATTGGCAGGATCACCTGCATTTTGATAGTTACCCGTACCAGATAAAAGCATTATTGAATTACCAAGATTCAGTGTTCGTGGTGAAGCATTAGAAGAATGAAATCTTCTCATTTCAAAGTTCTGTCCATTTGTATTCAAAACTCCACCATTCAAATAGACATCTTTTGTGGTTGATATTTTATTATTGATTATAGTCCAACCGCCGGAAGTATTCACAAATGTAATATCCGATGCCGCTGTCACACCTCCTAAGTCTATTGTTTTACCAACCGTATTCGAAGTAAAATCCAAATTGCCGGTAAAAGAACTTAACGCCATTGTTCCATCAGATGCCACACTTCCGTTTACCATTAATCTTCCTCCTCCTTGAATTGACACGTTACTTGCCGTTACTGTAATATTGTTACAACTGACAGAACCGGACACCGTAATATTGGAAACACCACCACTAAAACTTTTATTATCAAAGACAACATTATCATAAGGACCGGGGATACAAGCTGAATTCCCCTCAATATCCGCAGGATTAGTCGTCCAATGTCCGGGGGTATTCCAATTATTGCTATATACTGTTCCTCCACTTCCACTTAAAGCTCTCCAATAATAAGTATATGTAGTTGCCGGAGGATTAAATGTCCAATTCGTATTCCCGCCTAAGTCCGAACAATTATTTACAGTATGCGGAGCTAAAGAATTTGAATTTCCAATTAATGTAAATGCGAAATTCAAAGGTCCTTGAAAGTCCGTATTAAAAGTATTCCCATTTATCCCTTTAATCGTTATCGGTTGAGAGAAACACGGAGCGGAAGAATTTACCGTTCCACTAACCATCAATTTAGTATTTACGCCAAACTCATAAGTTTTACCACTATTCAAATTCAAATCTCCATTTACAGTAACCGACTGTACGTTTCCGTCGGTAGTACCCGTTCCCCAATCTGCAAAGAAACGTGCATCACCATTTAAAAACACATTACCATCGAACGTAATGTTTCTGTTTTTTAAATGATCTTGAAATTCAAGTTTAGAAGTATTGTTTTGCAAAGTAAAATTAGGTAAGTGCGTATGTCCTCCCCATCCTCGTATAATAACCTGCGGATTGGTTGAAGTAAACAGTACATTTGAAGCACTATTATACGTCACATTCGTTTGAGAACCCGCATGATACCATGGACTTCCGTCCGTCAAAGTAATTAATGAACCGGAAAAATCCGTTGCTCCACCTCCTCTAAAATAAATTCTACGTCCATTAATATTAAACCCTCCAGAACTAAAACTATTATGCCTATAGAGATAGCCATAATTAAAGTTTAAATCATCCAACAACATATATTGAGAACGATCTCTCAAATAAATCCAATTAAATCTTTTCCCTGCCGATAAAATAGTATTTGAACTTATCCCTCTCATGTTAAAAGTTGAAGTCGTTGTAAAATTAATATCAGCATCCAACTGTAAATTTCCGTAGATATTCATTTGACTTCCCCCACTAAAGGTTGTAGGAGCAGTAATTGTCCAAGTCATATTATTACATTTAGCCAACGTATTAATTCTACACGTTTTACCATTTGCAAGAGAAGGTATAAAAAACACATTATCCGTTTGTAACGGCGGACAATCCGAAGCAGTTAACAACGGTACTCCAGCAGAAGTAGTTGCCCAGTTTGTTGGTTCACTCCATCTATTATTCGTATTTCCTACCCAATACAAATTCCGAGCGGCGGGGGTTAATATATTCCATCCCGTAGTATTTCCATTTCCAAATCCGGTAACATTATGGCTGCCAGTTCCGTCGTTGCAACGTAAATTATCTATAATAAAGCCAACCATCGGGTCAGCACTTACAACTGCCGGTATTGTTAAAATCCGATTGTACTCACTTCTAAAAATAGTCGGCGTACAAGTATTTCCGGATACAATTAAATCAGTATTAACGGTTTGATGATAAAAGAAATCGTGTTGTCTTCCAACACTGGTTATTTTCATCACGTTGACGTTGTGTTCGTGGTGAAAATAGAAATAACCATTTGTTTCCAACGTATCAATCACACAAGGATTACTACCAAAATGGTCATAAAGTCGTCCTCCTCCGGTATGTTGAACAACATTATAAGTCAAAGCCCCCAGGTGAACAAACGGGTTGATTGCCGTAAAAATTATTTTAGAATTCCCGGCATTAAACCCCGTATTCGACATTGTTGAGTTATATGATTCCCAAGCTCCGGGAGTTTGCCACGTATTATAAGGATTGTACCTATTTTGTCCACTATTGGTTCCCGATATAGAAATAATAGAACTATTAAGGTTTAGTATTCTATTCGTGTTATTTGCCCCTGTTTTAATATGAGAACTAAACGTTTTTAAATTCATATCATGAACGGTAGTTCCATCTGAGGTATTCCACTCTCCGAACAAGAATAAAAAACACCCCGCATTAAAATTATCTAACATTTTCCAAGTTCCTCCAATCCCATCTACAACCACACTCCCGAGAGTATGTCCGGCTGTTTCTACAGTATTTCCTGCAGAAGTTGATTTAAAAAACAATTCAGGTCCGGAATAGTAACCTCCAACAACATTCCAATTCAAATTGGTTTGTAGCTTAAAATTCCCATACACTTCTATAAACCCGGGATTATTTAAAGAAAAGGTCGGGGTATTCACCAATGTGTTTACTGTTGATCCTACAAAGAAATTATTACACCTTGCTTGTGTGTTAATTGTAATAGTACTATTCCCATTACTTCCTGCAAATGAACCCGAGGTAAAAAACACATTATCTATAGAACGAGGAGCTTGACAAGGTTCAACTCCTGCAACCGAACCTACCCTCCATGAACAGGGAGTATTCCAGTTTCCGTTGTTATTTGCATCTGTTCCAACCCAGTAAAGATTTAAACTACCTCCACTTCCGTTACAACCAGGACTAGGCCCAGCTGGGCATTGAGCATCAACAGAACCAATGAAAGAAACAAAGGTTAGCAGTGCTATTATATTATAAAATGTTTTCATATTCTTTAGTTGTTAATAGACCTAAAAAAATCTATGATGTTTTCTTATAGAACTTGTTTAAAGTTAACTTACTAAACTACGCGTAAAGCATTATATTTTCTGGACTTCAGCTAATTTTTATTCCATAGCTAATGGCTATACAATAAAAATGGAGCTTTGCCAGAAAATATAAGCCTTCACGCTCGCTATTAGTCAGCCAACTTTAAACAAGTTCATACTCAAATATATAAAAAAACAACTAGTTATCCTATTTTTTTATTTGGTTTATTTTATTTTTGTATTAACGTTCTATTTTTCTTCACTAACCACTTCTTTTTCGCTCACTTTGTTTCCTGACTTATACGTTATCTCTTTGATAATCTTACCTTTTTCGTATAAAAAGCTCTTTCCATTCAGTTGATTATTTTTCCAGCTTTCTACTCGTTGAAGATTCCCTTCCGAATCCCAATATTTCCATTCTCCTTGTTGTATGCCGTAACGAAAAGTTCCTTTGATTTTTAGTTGACCATTCGGATAATACTCAATATAATAACCGTGTAGTAATTTTCCTTCGTACCCACCTTGAGTGTTTACAATATGCTTATCTTTATACCAATAATAACGTAACTCATTCTGTACTTTTCGTTCTTTCTTAGGTGCAACAACCCGAACCGACGCAGGTGTTTTATTGATTACAATATTTATTGTTTCTTGTTTTTGTGCTAAACTCCAAAAAGAGAAAAACAAAAACAAACTTACTAGAACTATTTTGTGTGGCATCTTTATTCTTCTTTTAATCGCTCTATGTATTTTTTTTCTTTAATCTTTTCCTTTAATAGAGCTGAATTTGGCTTTAGTTTTAGTGCTTTTCCCCAATACTCAACAGCTGTAGATATATTTTCTAAGAAATAATTCACATCTCCAAAATGCTCTAAGATAGTTGCTGAATTATTCCCTCCATACTGCAAGGCTTCTTCTAAAACATCTAATACTTCCGTGTATTTATTTTCTTGAAACAGCACCCATCCGTACGTATCTAAATAATTGGAGTTTTGAGGGTTCAAATTGACTGCTTTTTTAGCCAACTGCTCTGCCTTCTCTAACTTCTCCTTTCTTTGTGCTAAATAATAGCTATAATTATTTAGCAAATTTGCATTATTAGGGTTTAAGGATAGAGCCTTTTCATAATACTCATCTGACAAATCGTGCTCTTTTTTTAAATGATAAGCATCACCTAATTTTTCGTAAAACTCTACCTCTAATTTTGGATTGTCGATTATCAAATCTTTTCCTTGCAACAGTCGTTCTATAGCCTCATCAACTTTTCCATTGTGTAACTTACTTAATCCACTAAAGAAATAAAATAAAGGTTGAGACGGAAAAAGCTCAATGGCTTTTTCGCTATCGATTTCCAAGGAATCAAACATTTGCATATCAGCCTCTAGGAACACGACTTGCTCCCAAATCAAGAATTGGTCTTTATCAAATTGCAGTGCTTTCTTATAAGCCTCTAAGGCTTCTTTGTTTCGTTCTTTTTGGTAATAAAACTCAGCTATTGCTGTATAACTTCTTGCGTCGTTCGGGTGGGCTTTGACTAATAATTTTGCTAATTCTTCTCCTTTTGCTCTATCTTCTTTGTTTTTCGTTTTTAGATAAGCAAGTAATATCCGTACTTTGGTATCTACGGAAGCGTTTGGATTTGAAAGACCTGCTTTTAGTGCATCATAGGCTTTATCGTCCATGCCTTTTTCTTTGTAAAAATTAAAAAGAGAAAAATCCACATTAGGATTGTCCGGATCTATTTCCTTTACTTTTTGATAGAGTTCTATCGCTTTTTCGTCTTCGCCTGTTTGGTGATATAATTCCGCTAAAACTCCATAATACCCGGGGTTATTGGGTGACTCTTCAATCAAGTGTTCAATTTCATCTACAGCTTTATCAAACTGACCTAATTCCAGATATAAATTCTCTTTGTGCAAAGCCAACTCTTCGGTATTGCCGATTCTATCTTGAATTTTATCATAAACCTCAAGGGCTTTTTCTTTTTCACCTAATATCAGATAGTTTTCTGCTAAAGTAAATAAATACTCATATCGATTGGGATGTTTTTCAACCAACTCATTTAAGCTCGCTAATTCGCCTTTATATACTTGCTGCTCTTTTTGTGTGCCTTTATAAATTAAGGCGGCAGGTGTTTGTGCGCTTCGTCCTGTGGCGATAATTTTGTT
>JALWSJ010000400.1 GCA_026993705.1 Flavobacteriales bacterium | reverse complement strand
GTTGATTTGTGTGGCTTACGAAGGTATGGAACGCTTTTTTCCAAAAAACAAAATTAAATTGACGGGCAATCCCGTAAGAAAAGATATTTTGGATGTAGATAATAAACGAGAAGAAGGCTATCGAGAATTTCAATTAGACGCCGACAAAAAAACAATATTAATTTTAGGAGGAAGTCTTGGGGCAAGAACATTAAACGATAGTATAAAAGAAAATTTTGATTTAATTAACAAAAAAAAGGATGTTCAACTCATTTGGCAAACAGGAAAGTTTTACGACAATGAAATGCAAGCGTTGAACGAAAAAAATGGTAATAAAAACATAAAAGCACTACCCTTTATTTCTCGTATGGATTTGGCTTATGCTGTAGCTGACGTGGTCATTAGTCGTGCAGGAGCCTTATCAATTAGTGAACTTTGTTTGGTGAAAAAACCAACGATTTTGGTGCCTTCCCCCAACGTTTCAGAAAACCATCAGACGAAAAATGCCCAATCGCTTGTTAATAAAAAAGCTGCACTGCTTGTAAAAGACAGCGAATCTATTCCGAAATTAGTCCCGACTGCACTTGAGTTACTCGATAATCAAGAGTTACAAAGGGAATTAAGTAAAAACATTGCTCCCTTAGGAAGACCAAATGCAGACACAGAAATAGCACAAGAAATATTGAATATAGTAAAAAAATAAAAGAAAATAAGTAGGTTATCAACAATTTTACGTATTGAATTTAAAAAATATACATAACATTTATTTTGTCGGTATCGGAGGTATCGGAATGAGTGCTATTGCTCGTTATTTTCTAAATAAAGATGGCAATGTAGCAGGTTATGATAGAGTAAAGACACCTCTTACGTCAGCTTTGGAAGACGAAGGGGCTATTATTCAATACAACGATGCTATAAATGAAATTCCAAAAAGCCATAAGTATAAAGATACCTTAGTTGTTTATACGCCAGCTATCCCTGACAATAATGATGTATTGAGTTTTTTTAAAAACAACGAATTTCAAGTTTTAAAACGTTCAGAAATATTAGGAGAGATAACAAAAAACTATTTTAGTATTGGTGTAGCAGGAACGCACGGAAAAACTACAACATCCACACTTACTGCATATTTACTACATCAAGCTGGTGTTCCTGTTGATGCTTTCTTGGGAGGAATTGCTACAAATTTCAATTCAAATTACGTATTTTCTAAACAATCCAAAACAGTAGTTGTAGAAGCAGATGAATACGACCGTTCATTCTTAACTTTATCGCCGAATATTGCGGTCATAACATCTACAGATGCCGACCATTTGGATATTTATGGCGAACATAATAACATGCTTACTTCTTTTCAGGAGTATGCCAATAAATTACCAGTTGATGGTGTATTGATACTGAAGAAAGGATTGGAAATAAAACATAAGAATGTAATTACCTACTCTGTAACCGAACAAGCGGATTATTATGCTTTTGATATTAAGACTGAAAATGGGAAGTACATATTTTCTCTTCAAACTCCCGACGAAGTACTGACCAATATCCATATCGGATTGGCAGGTTTACACAATATCGAAAACGCTATTGCTTCTTTTATTGTCGGAAAGCAATTAGGAATAGATTCTCATGTTTTGGTGGAAGGAATTAAAACCTTTAAAGGAATCAAAAGACGTTTCGAATATATTATAGAAAATGAGGATGTGGTTTATATTGATGATTATGCCCATCACCCAACCGAATTAGAGGCCTGTATTAAGTCTGTACGTCAATTATATCCAAACAAAAAAATTACCGGTATTTTTCAACCGCACTTATATAGTAGAACAAATGATTTTGCAGATGAATTTGCAAAAAGTTTGTCTTTGTTAGATGAGTTAATCTTGTTGGATATTTATGCAGCTAGAGAAGAACCGATAGAAGGAGTTTCTTCTAGAATAATTTTGGATAAAGTTAATTTAGGAAATAAAAAAATAGCATCTAGGGAAGACGTAGTCGATAATCTTGATTTTAAAGATATTGACGTCTTGTTAACTTTAGGAGCAGGCGATATAGATACCTTAGTTCCGGTGTTAAAAAATGAAATAGAACAGGTAATTGTATAAATGAAAAAGCGTATAGTTAAAATATTGAGTTGGTCAGCTTTTTACCTTTTGGTGATAGGCTTGTTGATTTTTGTTGATTATTCGTATTCTGCAATACCTTCCTCTGCTTCAGAAATTCATATATCTCAAGTCGATGGGCATCATTTTATAACCGAAGAATCCGTAATGGAACAAGTTTATGATTTGGGCTATTCATTAAATAATCAACCGATAGGTGAAATTGAAACACAGGTTATCGAGAACGAAGTTCGAGAGACGGCAGGAGTTAAAAGTGCTGAAGTGTATGAGCTGAATGACGGAAAGTTAGTACTGGATATTCAACAAAGCCGACCGATTGCCCGTATCATTGCGAGCAATGGTTTGGTGAGTTTTTATTTGGATGAAGACGGGGAAACTATTCCGCTAAGTCAAAGTTATACGGCAAGAGTACCTGTTTTTAGTGGTGCTATTTACTACATGAATGGTAATTTACCTAATGCTGTTGCTATTCTGAAAAACGATAGCTTGAGCAACATTCATCTAATCGATGATATTTATAATGTAGCTTCGGCTTTGGATAAAAACGATTTTATAAAAACTCAAACCTTACAAGTTTATGTAAATGATAAAAAAGAGTTTGAGCTAATTCCTCGTGTGGGGAAAAACAGGGTATTGCTTGGAGAAAGTGAAAATATTAAAAAGAAATTAAAACACTTAACAACTTTTTATACCGAGGTAATAGACCCTAAAGAATTAAATAATTACGATACAATTAACTTAAAATATAATAATCAAATAGTTTGTTCAAAACGATAAATACCAATAGTAACATGGATGCACCGGAAATAGTAGTCGGACTAGATATTGGAACCA
>JALWSJ010000399.1 GCA_026993705.1 Flavobacteriales bacterium | reverse complement strand
AAAAAAATAACACCTCTTGCACAATGCCTTCGGCGACCCTTCGGGGAGTCGGGACTCGCCCCGACAGGCGAGGGGTAGTATTCAAAAACATATGTTTTGAATACGTCTATTCCTATGCAGCGTATTTAGTTAAATCAACATACGGAGTTCCTCTCTTTACTACAGAAAACATTCTTGCTAATAGTTTGTTTCTAACATTGTTAAGTGTGCTCATCTTGTTCTTTCCTTCCTTTATTCTTCTCTCATAGTATTGCCTAATTTCATTATTGTGCTGTATTGCTGACATAGCCGCCATAGTTAACATGCTTTTAAGCTCCTTGTATGCCAAATTACTAACTTTTGTCTTTCCTCTAACGCTACTCCCTGAGGAGTGTTCAAATGGTGCTATACCGCAATATGAGGCAAGTTGCCGATGGTTGTCAAACTTGGTGAAATTAGCTGTACATACAATCACAAGCATACTTGTAATTTTACCAATCCCATTAATTGAGGTCAATAGTTTGTAGTTCTTATCTATGTTTTCATCTGATTTTATTATATCAAACATTTCCTCTTCAATGTTTTTTATTGAGGCTTTTAGTGCTTTTATCTGCTTTTCTGTTTCTGCGAATATAACCTTATGTTCCTTTTTGTTCAGTACAGATTTAAGCTCTTTTGTATAGCTTTTATGACCTGCTAAATGTTTCTCTAACTTTCTTCTTAAATTCAATAGTTTCTGTAGTTTTTCTACGTTTTTTGAAGGCATTATGGAAGGTTTTAATTCTTCTCTCCTTTGGTAACCAAATAAGGCTATTAACTTTGAATCTGCTTTATCACTTTTACCTCTCACTATACCTAATGAACGTTTAACTTCAAGCCCTGAAACCATCGTGAAAGGAATTTCTTTTTCATTCAATATCGCGGCTAATTCATATGAATATATCCCTGTATTCTCAAATACAAAGAGAATATTTTCTTGGCTAAAAACACTTTGTTTATAAATATCATTTATCATTTTGTTGATACCCTTTTTGTTGTTTTCACACTTAAAGTAAACTTGTGTTGTGTGAACGGTGATATCTAGTTTTAATTTACTGACATCAATTCCAATTACTTCTTTTTTTTCTTTACTTTTGTTCATAATTATTTATAATTGTGATTACATGGACTAAAACCTTTATTAAATAAGGTGTTTAAAATTCTATCTGGTCATTGTAATCGGTTTAAAATAAAGAGGGAGGACTAATACGTTAGATATACATTTCAGTATAGCAGAAAAAATAGTTCACCTCCCTCTTTTTCTTTGAAAATTAAATGCAAAATTAATGAATAATTTTACCTCTATCATTCTGATGCAAATCTAAAGGCGGTGAAATTAGAGGAGAGAAAATGAATTTTGGTTTTCTTTGGACGATGAAGAAAATAAAACAATCCAGAAATCCACCTTTAAATGCGTTAGGGATAGAAACGGCATCCTTTTGCCCTCCCTCCTTTTGGAGGGCAAAAGATATAGTGGATAGCCCGACCTCTATTTTTCAAACACACATTTAGCGTTAGTGATATGTGTATTTGAAAAATAGAAGGAACGCCCAAAAAGAAACCTTAATATTTATACAATTAAAAAAGTTTACGCATCTTTGTGCATTAGAATGAAAGAAGAATATAATTTTAGAAAAGGGGAAATTTTACTGGTTGACAAACCCTTAGGTTGGACATCTTTTGACGTGGTTAATAAATTAAGGTATCCACTTAAAAGAAAATACGGCATCAAACGGCTTAAAGTAGGTCATGCAGGAACTCTAGACCCATTAGCAAGTGGTTTGCTAGTTATTTGCACGGGGAGAAAAACTAAAGAAATTAACACCTTTATAAACGATACTAAAATTTATACAGGTATTATAAAACTTGGTGCAACAACACCCTCTTACGATTTAGAAACCGAAATTGACGCTACCTATCCTGTTGAACACATCACCTCAGAATTAATCGAAGAAATACGCTTACAGTTTCTTGGAGAAATTGAACAAACACCTCCTATCTACTCGGCTAAAAAAGTAAATGGAAAAAGGGCTTACGAATCGGCAAGAAAAGGAATAGACATAAAACTAAAGCCTTCAACAATCTTTATTCACGACTTAAGTTTAGAGCTAAAAAAGAATCATAATATTCATTTTTCTATAAAAAGTTCAAAAGGAACATATATAAGGTCTCTAGCTTACGACATTGGAAAAGCATTGAACTCTGGCGGACACCTAACAAAATTAAGAAGAGAAACTTCTGGTGAATTTAAGATTGAAGACGCTTTATCGGTAGATGCTTGGCAAAATATAATTCAAGAAACTAGGGTTGGAGATATGAATCTCTAACTAAGTTTGCTTTTGCTATAGAAACTCTTTTGTGGATTTAAGGATAAATAAAGAAAAAAGAAAAAAAACACTTTATATTTCGAAAAATTAAATTAAATTTGCAACCCCATATAAAACAAGGATATATTATATAAACAAAATTAGTTTAGAATGACAAAGGCAGATATCGTAACAAGCATTGCAGATAAGACGGGGATTGAGAAAATTGCTGTTCAAGCTACTGTAGAGGCGTTTATGAATGAGATTAAAGAATCTCTTGAAAGTGGAGAAAACGTTTATTTAAGGGGGTTTGGAAGCTTTATCGTTAAAGAAAGAGCAGAAAAAACAGGAAGAAACATTTCTAAAAATACAACGATTATTATTCCGGCACACAATATTCCGGCTTTTAAACCGGCTAAAACGTTTGTGGAAGGAGTAAAGAGTAAAGTGAAAGTGAAAAAATAATTATTAACAATAAAAATATTATATATTATGCCAAGTGGTAAAAAAAGAAAAAGACATAAGATAGCAACTCACAAACGAAAAAAACGTTTGAGAAAAAACCGTCATAAGAAGAAAAAATAATTCTTATTTAATTTATTAGAACTAAGTAATACTATTATATAAAATATA